>NZ_CP034882.1:71931-276931 GCF_005082825.1 Buchnera aphidicola (Brevicoryne brassicae) | reverse complement strand
AAGAAAGTGAAATTAATTTAGCTATTAAAATATTAGAATTTGAAGAAATTGTTTTATTAATAGCTCAAAAAGGAACACCCCATATGATGTGCAAATATCTTTATCAACTTGCAACATGTTTTTCTAATTTTTATGAAAATTGTTCTATACTTTTTTCAAAAAAAATAAGAACTTGTAAAAGTAGACTTAAGTTATCTATTTTAACAGCAAAAACATTAAAAAAAGGATTAAATATTCTTGGTATTAAAACAGTAAAAAAAATGTAATTTTTCACGTTTGTACAATCCAGCAAGGTGAGGAAATAATATAATACTAAAGATAATGTACTACTTACAACCACACCAACCTGTCTTTTAAAAAGAAACTCATTTATTTTTTGATCAATTTCCAATAATACTACTCATTTTTATTGTATTTACATTTACAATTTCAAAATGAGATAAAACTGTTAATTCCGGAAAATTTGATCGTAAAAATTTAGACAAAAAATATCGCAGAGGATGACTAACTAGTAATACGAGAGGAGAATTTATTGATAACTGTTTTGTAATAGCTTCTTTTGTTTTTATTAATAAAGTCTGAGATAAATTAGGTTCGAGAGTATTAGAGCCTTCTTTTACACTGTTTAATAATAACTGTTCCAAATTCGATTCTAATCCTATTACTTCAATAGTATCTTGGTTATTAAATAACTTTTGCATAATAATTTTTTTTAATGAAATACGAATAATACTAGTCAATTCATTTGGATCTTTTTGAACATCTGCATGTTCTGATAATGTTTCTAAAATAGTCCTCATATCACGTATTGGAACATTTTCGGATAAAAGATTTTTTAAAACTTTATGTAAAATTGTTAAGTTAATTGTATTTGGAATTAAATCTTCAGTTAATTTGGGCATGTCTATAGACACATGTTCTAATAATTGTTGAGCTTCTTGACGACCAAAGAGTTCGTCAATATGATTTAAAATTAGAAAATTGACATGCGTAGAAATCACAGTACTCGGTTCTATAACAGAATATCCTTTTTTTTGAGCTTCATTTTTAAAATCTTTATCAATCCAATATCCAGATAAACCAAAAGTAGGTTCATATATTTTTTTAAAAGGCAAAGATTCTGTTTCTCTTCCTGTTTTAATAGCCATAAAAAGATCGGAAAAACATTTGCCTTTTCCTACTTCTACACCTTTAACCAAGATACGATAAGCATTACCTGATAAATTTATATTATTTTTAATATGTACCAAAGGAGGTAAAAATCCAATTTCTTGAGCAATTTTTTTACGAACTATACGAATTTTATCTACTAGATCTGCTTTTTTATTAATGTCAATCATTGATGTTAAATTATTTCCTATTTCTATTTTAATAGGGTCTTCTAACTGAACGTCATTCCAAGATGCTTCCGAAACAGATTCTTGTATTAACTTATATTCTTTGTTAGAACTTAAAAAATCACTTTCTTTTGTACTTTTTTTCTCATACAACCACCAAGAGAGAATAAATAACAAGCTCGTAAACACTAAAAAAACAATATTTGGCATACCAGGAACTAATCCTAAAATACCTAATACTCCTGCACTTAATAAAATAACTTGAGGATTACAAAATAACTGACTGACTATTTGTTCTCCGACATGTTGATTAGTACTAACACGTGTTACAATTACACCAGCGGCGGTAGAAATCACTAAAGCTGGAATTTGAGCAACTAATCCATCTCCAATAGTTAATAAAGTATAAACTTCTGCAGCTGTATTTAATGGCATATGATGCTGTATTAAACCAATAATTAGACCTCCAAATATATTCAAAATCATTATTAAAATACCAGCAATTGCATCTCCTCGAACAAACTTACTGGCACCATCCATAGAACCATAAAAATCAGCTTCTTGTGTTATTTTTATACGACGTTTTTTCGCTTTTTCTTCACCAATTAAACCTGCGTTTAAATCAGCATCAATCGCCATTTGTTTTCCTGGCATCGCATCTAATATAAATCGTGCACCTACTTCAGCAATACGACTAGCACCTTTAGTAATAACTATAAAATTAATAATAACTAAAATTATAAATACAACTATCCCGATAGCAAAATTTCCACCTACTAAGAAATGACCAAAAGATTCAATTACTTTTCCTGCAGCACTTGTTCCAGTGTGACCATTTAAAAACACAATACGAGTAGAAGCAACGTTCAATGCCAAACGTAATAACGTAGAAAATAATAAAATTGTTGGAAAAGCAGTAAATTCTAAAGTATGACGAGTAAACATTGAAACAAGTAAGATTATTATTGATAAAGCAATATTAAAAGTAAAAAGTATATCTAATACAAAAGGTGCCAATGGTAATACCATCATTGCTAAAATCATTAAAATAAGTATTGGACCAGCAAGTATTTGCCATTGAGATATTTTAAACGTTTTTATAATACTAAAAAAAGAAGAAAAATTAATCATTATTTTTATGTTCTCCTATAACAGTTAATTCTGATGGAACTATTATATTTTTAGGTTTTTCAGGAAAAATACCACCTTTTTTTTTCCATTTTCTTACTTTCCAAACCCATGCTAAAACTTCTGCAACAGCTTTATAAAGAGGACCTGGAATATACTGTCCTATTTCAGAATAACGGTATAATGAACGAGCTAAAGATGGTGCAGAAATCATAGAAATATCATGTTTAAGTGCTAATTTTTGAATTCTAATAGCCATTTCACCTATACCTTTAGCAATTACTTTAGGTGCATTCATTTTTTTTTCATCATATTGAAGTGCAATAGAATAATGTATAGGATTAGTGATAATAACATCAGCTTTAGGAATATCTGATATCATTCTTCTACGTATAATAGCTTTCATTTCCTGACGAATACGGCTTTTAATACTTGGATTTCCTTCCTTTTCTCTAAATTCATCTTTTATTTCTTGATAAGTCATTTTTAATTTTTTAAAATACTTAATTTGCTGCAAAATTACATCAAAAACAACAACAGGAACTAATCCTAGTATAATAAAAAAACAACAATTAACGATTATATTAAATCCATGAAACAAAGAAGATATAAAATTTTCGTGAATTAATGCCAATATTTCGGAAAAAGAATAGTACAAATACCAAAAAGATATACTAATTACTATAAATAACTTTAATGCTATTTTAAAAAACTCTATTATTATTTCAAAAGAAAATATTCTTTTTAAACCATGGAATGGATTTAATTTTGTAAAATTAAACTCTAATGATTTAAAATTTAAAGCAATACCACTTAACAATATTGGGGGTATAATAATTATAAATAATAAAGCCATTAAAAATGGAAAAAAAATAAATAACATTGCTTTAAAAAATATAAATATTTCTAATAGAACACTATCATTATTTATAATAATATTCCTATTAAAAGAAAAACTATTAAACATTATTTTCATAAAATAAGATAGTATAAAATCTTTATGCCACCATAAACTTATAAATCCAACTAATAAGATTAACAAAGAGTTCAACTCTCGAGAATATCTTGTTTTTCCTTTTTTTCTAAACTTTTTAATGCGATGCTCAGTGGGATTTTCTGTCTTTTCTTCATTTGTATTATGATTCATTTAGAATTTTTTTAACCATTATTTTATTTAATAAAAAATTTATTAAACCTTTGTATTTAAAAAAAAACAAGTTAATTTTTTAAAACATTTAAATAAAATTAACATTTTTTTATAAATAAAATCTTGTTTTTTCGATGTTTCAAAAAAATTAATACTGTTTTTACGTTTATAAATTTTTTTTCACGATAATAATATTCATTTATATTTAAAAAAAAACATTATAGATAACATCTTATAATATAATATAATTATATTCATTAATAATAAAAGAACTTTATTTTTTGAGACATTAATAAATGCGAACCAGTCAATATTTACTATCAACTGTAAAAGAAAAACCTTATGATGCAGAAATCATTAGTCATCAATTAATGATAAGAAGTGGAATGATTAGAAAAATATCTTCAGGTGTATACATTTGGCTTCCAACTGGAATAAGAGTTATAAAAAAAATAAAAAAAATTATTAAAAAAGAAATGCAAAAAATACATGCACTAGAAACATCTATGCCTATAATACAACCTGAATATTTATGGAAAGAAAGTGGACGTTTAAATGTTTATGGAAAAGAACTATTAAAATTTCATGATCGCCGTAAACATCAATTTATTTTAGGACCTACTAATGAAGAAGTTGCTACTAATTTTATAAAAAATGAAATTCATTCATATAAAGAACTTCCTTTAATTATATATCAAATACAAACAAAATTTAGAGATGAAATACGACCTCGTTTTGGAGTTATTAGAGCACGTGAATTTATCATGAAAGACGCTTATTCCTTTCATGTTAATGAGGAATGTTTAAAAAAAACTTATAGCGTATTTTATAAAAGTTATATAAATATATTTAATAAAATGAAACTAAATTTTTGTGTAGTACAAGCCGATTCGGGTTCTATGGGTGGAAATATTTCTCACGAATTTCAAGCTTTTTCTAAAAACGGAGAAGATGAAGTCGTTTTTTCAGAAAATAAATTATATTCATCAAATATAAATACAGCTCAATCTATAGAAACAATTAATTTTTTGAAAAATAAAAATTTAATTACAAACATTAAAAAAGAAAAAAAAACTAAAAAATCTATAATAGATTCTAATAGATTAAAAACACCAATAAAAAATCAAATTAAAACTATTTTAGTTCGTGCTAAAAAAAATAGCATGTATTCAATAGCTGCATTGTTAATACGCGGAGATCATGAATTAAATTTATTTAAAATAGAAAAAATCGCAATACTTGAAAAACCTTTGTCTTTTCTTAATCAAAGTGAAACTATTTCATTTATGGGAGTAACTAAAAAGTTTCTCGGTCCTGTGGGATTAAAAATTCCTATCATTGCGGATATTTCTGTTTATAATATGAAAAACTTTACTATAGGTGCAAATATTGATAATTGCTTTTTCATTAACGTAAATTGGAATATAGACTTACCTCTTCCAATAATTCAAGATATTAGAAAAGTAACACAAAATGATTTAAGTCCAGATGGCACAGGATTTTTAAAAATTAAAAAAAGCATTGAAATTGGACATATATTTCAAATTGGTAAAAAATATTCTGAACCAATGAAAGCCTCTGTTAAATTAAATAATGGTAACAAAGAAAGCATACAAATGGGATGCTATGGAATAGGAATTACAAGAATTATAGCTGCAGTAATTGAACAAAACCATGATGAAAACGGTATTATTTGGCCTAATTCTATTGCACCTTTTGAAGTAGTTATTTTACCTGTTAATTTTGAAAAATCTACTAAAATACAAAACATGTCAAATTTTTTATATGAAAATTTTAAAAAGAATAATATAGATGTTATGATAGACGATCGTAATGAGCGAATAGGTATTATGTTTAATCAAATTGATTTAATTGGTATCCCTCATCAAATTATAATTAATCAAAATTCAATTTATAATAAAAATGTTGAATATAGAGAGAGAAAAAATAAAAAAATCATCTTAGTTGATATAAAAGAAATAACAAATTTTATATTAAAAAAACTAAAGTAGTAAAATATACAATTTCTTTAAAAAATAAAATTTTTTTAAAATACTTTATCATAATATTTTAAAGTAAAAAAATTAATAACTCGCGGTGTTTATTAAAACGCATTTGTTGCGAGTTATAAATTAAGAAATTAAATTTTTAATTATATTTCAATATTATTTTTTTTAATTTTGAAAATTCTTGTAATTCATTTAAAAATTCATTATTAATTTTAACTAACCATTTTTTATTTAATTTTAAATGTAGAAAAGATATTTTATTATTATAAGAAATAGAAATTAAAACACTTCCCGTAGACTGTTTTTCTAATAATTTAAATAAAATATCTAAAAAATGAACATCTATTTTTTCTTCATTTAATATAATCGTTAACTTGTATAAATATTTTTTCCGAGCCATTTTTAAATTCATAAGATCATAAGCTGTTATTTTAATATTTTTTTTAATGAAATTAATATTTACCAGTCCCTTAACAAACAATAGTTTGTTTGTTTTTAAAATAAATTCATATTTATTCAATAAACCTGTAAAAATTACTACTTCTAAACGACTAGTACTATCATCTAAAACTAAGATGGCTATACGATTATTATTTTTAGTCTTTTTGATTTTAATAGAAACTATTATTCCTGCAATTAAAATTTTTTTATTATTTTTGACTAATTCTAACTTTGATAATGTTATATTTTTTAAATAGTTTTTTAATTCTTCTTTGTATTGATCAATAGGATGTGCTGTAAGATAAAATCCTAATACCTGATATTCATCATCTAATTTATTTTTTTTTGCATTACGTAAATAAATTAAATTATTATTTTTTACTTGATTTAATTCATCTTTGAAAACACCAAAAAGACTCTCTTGTTTAAAATGTTTAATTTTAAAAAATTCTTTTGAAGCTTTTAAAGCATCGTCAATTAAATTAAGTAAATAGTATCTATTTTTATTAAAGCAATCACAACTTCCAGACATTATTAGTTTTTCTAATACACGACGAGTAATTTTATTAGAATCAACACGTATGCAAAGATCAAACAAATCATGAAAAACACCATTTTTTTCTCGTTCTTTAACAATATCACGTACTGAATTCTCTCCTACACCTTTAATAGCACCAAGACCATAAACTATGCTATTTGTTTTGTTAACATAAAATTCATATTTACTTAAATTAATATTAGGAGGTATGATTTTCACTCCTATACGAAGAGATTCATTTACTAAAATAACAATTTTTTCTGTATTATCTATATCAGATGTCATGGCTGCAGCCATAAATTCTGCAGGATAATGTACTTTCAACCATAACGTTTGATAAGAAACTAAAGCATAAGCTACAGAATGAGATTTATTAAATCCATATCCTGCAAATTTTTCTAATAAATCAAAAATTTTTACTGCTAATTTTTGATTAATACCGTTTTTTAAAGCGCCAGATTCAAATATAGAACGTTGTTTTGACATATCTTTAATGTTTTTTTTACTCATTGCTCGTCTTAAAATGTCCGCACTTCCTAGGGTATAACCTGCTAAAATTTGTGCTATTTGCATTACTTGTTCCTGGTATAATATAATACCATATGTTGATTCTAATATTGGTTTTAATAATATATGTTGCCATTTGTGATCAGGATATGAAATTTTTTCACGTCCATGTTTACGATTAATAAAATTATCAACCATTCCAGATTGCAAAGGTCCAGGCCTAAAAAGAGCTACTAATGCAATTATATCTTCAAAACAATCAGGTTGTAATCTTTTAATTAAATCTTTCATTCCATAAGATTCTAATTGAAATATAGCGGTAGTTTCAGATCTTTTTAATGTATTAAAACATTTGTCATCATCTAAAGGAATAGAATTAATGTTTATTAATTTTCTTTTATTCAATTTTAGTTTTACATTAATTATATTTACTGCATAATTAATAATTGTTAAAGTACGTAAACCAAGAAAATCAAACTTAACTAATCCTACGTATTCTATATCATTTTTATCAAATTGAGTTACAGGATTATTACCTTTTTCATCACAATATAAAGGACAAAAATCAGTAATTTTAGTAGGCGAAATTACAACACCCCCAGCATGTTTTCCAACGTTTCTATGTATTCCTTCTAATTTTTTAGCAATATCAATTAAAATTTTAATATCTTCATTATTTTTATAAAGACTAGATAATTCAGATTCTTTTGAAAATGCTTGATTTAAAGTTATTCCAGGATCTAGAGGTATTAATTTAGATAAATTATTGATAAATCCATATGGATATCCTAAAACTCTACCTACATCTCTAATAACAGCTTTTGCTGTCATTGTACCAAAAGTAATAATTTGTGCTACTGCTTCTCTTCCATATACATCTGAAACATGTTCAATAACTCTATCACGTTTTTCCATACAAAAATCAATATCAAAATCTGGTAATGAAATACGTTCTGGATTCAAAAAACGTTCAAACAATAGATCAAAAGATAATGGATCTACTTCTGTGATATTTAATGCATATGCTACAAGAGAACCAGCACCCGAACCTCTTCCTGGACCTACTGGTATATTATTATTTTTTGCCCATTCTATAAACTCCATAACAATCAAAAAATATCCAGGAAAACCCATTTTGTTAATGACACTTAATTCCATATCTAAACGATTTTTATATTTATTATAAATATGTTGATATTTTATTTTATCAGAGTAAGATACACTTAAGCGATGTTCAATTCCTTTATATGCTTTAATAATCAAATAATCTTCAACGCTTGTTTTCCCTGTAGGAAATTGGGGTAAAAAATATTTACCAGAATTGATAAAAACATTACAGCGTTTTGCGATTTCAACACTATTTGTAAGAGATTCTGGAATGTCAGAAAAAAGATCACACATTTCTGAAATACTTTTTAAAAATTGCTGATCACTATAATTATTTTGAATTTTTGAATCTTTTAATATCTCACCTTCATTAATAGCAATTCTAATTTTGTGAACTTTAAAATCTTCTTTATTTAAAAAACAAACGTCGTTAGTTGCTACAACTGGAATACCTTTAGATGAAGATAAATTTATTGCTAAACGCAAATATTTTTCTTCATTATCTCTATTAGTACGGCATAATTCTAAATAATAAGATCCAGGAAAATTTTTTTCATAAAAAGATAAACAAGAAGATATTAATAATGGATTACCATGCAGTAAAAGTTTTCCAATTTCACCTTGACAACCTCCGGAAAGTAATATTAATCCTTTATTAATTTCTAATAACCAATTTTTTTTTATAGTTATATTATAATTATTAATATATCCCATTTGGTATGAACGAGAAATTAGCAAAATTAAATTTTTATATCCTTCTTGAGTAGCAGCTAATAAAGTTAATGTAGTTAATTCATTATTTAAAAAATTAGAGGAAAATTTAACTGTAGCTCCAATAATAGGTTTTAAACCTAATTTATGAGATGTATTATAAAATTTAATTACACCGTATAAATTGTTATAATCTGTTATTGCAAGGGCAGGCATACCTAGTAATACTGCTTTTTTAACTAACTCTTCAGGTTTAGATAATCCATCAATAATAGAATAATCACTATGTACATGAAGATGAATAAATTTTGGTTCATGCATACTATTTTCCGAAATGAATATAAAAATTTTTTAATTTAAAAAAGATTTTTTGGCAAAAATTATTGTTGATTTACAAATAATATCTTTATTTACTATAGCAGTACTTTTAAATTTTAGAATATTTTTGTTAAATTTTAAAAAAAACACTTCTATTAATATTTGATCACCAGGAGTAACAGTTTTTTTAAAACGAGTATTATCTATACCTACAAAATGATATAAGGTATTTATACTTAATTGTCCTGTACTTTTATATATTAAAATACCTGCCGCTTGAGCCATAGATTCAATAATTAATACACCAGGAAAAATGGGATCTTTTGAAAAATGTCCTTGAAAAAATGGTTCATTAATTGTGCAATTTTTTATTGCTTTTAAATATTTAAATATACTTAATTTTATAACTCGATCAATAAGTAAAAAAGGATAACGATGAGGTAAAATTTTTAAAATTTTTTTAATATTTAAATTTTTTCTTAGAATATTCAAAATACCTACCTGTTTTAAAAAACTTCAAATAAAAATTAATAATTTATTACAAAAAAATTTTAATATTTTTTTAAATTACATATTAAATATTTTTTAAATTTATTTTATAATTACCAATTTTTACCGATATTAAATTGAAATGCTTCTATCTGATGATGTTTATTTTTTTGAATAGGAATAGCATAAGAAAAAACTAATGGACCAATAGGAGAAAAGCATTGTAGTGACAAGCCAAATGATGCATAAATATCATTTAAAATATTATTTTTTAACAACTTTAATGAATGAATATCATTTATTTTATTAAATTTTGTGTTCCAAATATTACCAACATCAAAAAATATAGAAGAGCGGAGAAATTTAGAATATATTTTATCTAGAAATGGGATCGGTGTAATAAGTTCTAAATTAGTAGAAAAAGTAGCATTTCCACCAATTGAATCAATTGATTCACATACATTCTTATTTTTATATCCAATACAATTTTCTAGGTCAGTATTATCGTAAATTGTTTTAGGTCCTATGGTATTAGAACGAAAACCTCGAATATTATTTGCACTACTAGCATAAAAATTTTCATAAAAAGGTAATTTTTCTTTATTAAAACTATCTCCTATACCCATATGAATATGACTTAAAAATATAAATTTGTTTTCTTGATTTAATGGAATATATTGTTCACTATCTAATATTATTTTATAAAAATTGTTATCAGAACCAGGAATTGTATGTTTTCCACTTATATACGTTTGATTGCCAGAAATAGGGAAATAAATATATTTAAAAGTATCGTATATCCAAGAATAATTTAAAGTAAAGTCATTAACTAAACTATTTTTTAAAAAATTTGTATTTGATATTTTTTTCATTAATAAAGAATTTTTGAATTTTTTTTCTGTATTAATAATTCCATTGTGACTATATCCTAAACCAAAATTAATTTTATTAGTATCATTAATCGGAAATCCCAAATTACTCTCAAATCCATAGGTATTTTTTGTTAAATTTGAAATACTATTTAAATTATATTTAAAATCATTATAAAAAAACCTAGTATTTAAATCTGTTTTATCAAAAATAAAATATGGATAACTTATTGATATGTCAGTATATTTTTGATTTTTATTCTTAATTGCACTAAATTTTAAAGAATTACCAGAACCAAGTATATTATTTTGAGAAAAAGAAGCGTTTAAACTTACACCACTATCTATACCGTATCCTAAACCAAAATTTACAGAACCGGTAGACTGTTCTTTTACTTTATAAATTATATCAACTTTATTAGAATCAGAAGTAATTTTTTTTTGTACTATTTCTACATGATTAAAATATTTTGTTTTTTCTAATAAGTCTTTTCCGGATTCTATTAACTTTATATTAAAATATTTTCCTTCATTTTGTTTCATTAAACGTCGTAAAACTTTATCTTTAGTTAATTCATTTCCTCTAAACTGAATTTGTCTGACGAAATATTTTTTTTTAATATCAATATTAAAATTTAAAATTATTTTTTTATTTTCGTGATTAATTTCTGGAATAACGATGATTTCAGAATCAATATAGCCATGTTCATATAACAATCTTTTTATTTTATTTAAAATAATATTAATTTTTTCTTTATTATAAAATTCATCATGATTAATATTAATCATATCAGTAATTAAAGGTCTATATTCAAATAAATTTCCATTAATATAAAAATTGGAAATTCTATATTGTTTCCCTTCAGAAATATGAATTTCAATGTCTACAAAATTACTATCTTTAAGAAATTTTACTTTTTTGTTGTCTATATTAAAATAAAAATAGCCTTGATTTAAATAAAAATTATTTAATTGATATAAATCATTACTTAATTCTTGAGGAGAATAAATAGATTTATAAAAAAAATTCCACCAAGGAGTTCTTTTATTCGACTTAAATAATGAAATTATTTCTCTTTCGGGAATTTTTTTTGCACCAAAAATTTTAATGGTATTTATTTTTGTTGGTAAACCTTCATCGATGATGATTTTCAAACCAACATCGTTATGAGTAGAAAAGTTTTTTAATATTTTAACATCAAATTTATATCTTCCCATATCATGATAAAAATTTTTTACTGTTTGAATAAATATATTTTCTATAAACGCACTAAATACACTACCTTTTTTTATGTTTAGTTTTGTTAAATATTTGTCTAATATAGTATTATCAATAATATTGTTCCCTAAAATAACAACACTAGAAATAATAGGTCTTTCATAAACATCAAAAATAATTTTTTCTCCCGAAAAAACTACTTTTATATCTTCAAATTTTCCAGTTTTAAATAAAGATTTAATACTATCTTTTATATCATTTTGGGATATTTTACTTCCAATATTAAAAAGGATATTCTTTAATGCTTCATTTTTTGAAACGTTTTCTAATCCCTTAAATGTTATATCTTTTACAGTCCATGTATTGTTTGCATAAACAGTAAAACTAAAAAACATCAAAAAACATACAAAAAATTTTTTTATTAACATTATTTAAAATTTTTCCTGGAAAATGTTTCATTCTGTGTAAAAAAAATTTTTTTACAAATAAAGAAGAAATTATTAAGAAAAAATAAAATTTAAAAAAATACTTATTTGCTTATAATTTCTATTAAATATTTAAATAAAAATTTGTTTTGAAAAATGTATCAAAAAACATTATTCTTAAACCTGCATTTAAATTTTATTTATGTAAAATGTTTTAATTATATCTAAAAAAAGATACTATTTTTTAGATCCTCCAAAACGACGTTCACGAGATATAAAAAAATCTATAGCATTTTGAAAAATATATTGATTAAAATCAGGCCATAATACGTCAGTAAAATAAAACTCTGAATAAGCTATTTGCCATAATAGAAAATTACTAATTCTTTTTTCTCCTCCTGTTCTAATAACTAAATCTACTGGTGATAGATGACTAGTAGATAAATGTTTGGAAAGAGTACTTTCTTTAATTTGTTCTACTTTTAAAATTCCTTTTTGAACTTTTTCAATAATTTTTTTAACACTTTGTATTATATCCCATCTTCCACCATAATTTGCGGCAATATTTAAAATTAGACCACTATTTTTTAAAGTTATTTTTTCTACTTGAATAATTTTTTTTTGTAAATTATTATTAAAATATGTTATGTCACCAATAATTTTTAATTGAATATTATATCTTTGTAAATTATTAATTTCATTATTTAAAGCGAATAAAAATAATTCCATTAATGCGTTTACTTCTAAAACAGGTCGATTACGATTTTCACTACTAAATGCATATAATGTAAGTATTTCAATGTTATTCATAATAGCAAATTTTACTGCTTTTTTTAGCGCCTTAAAACCCTCTTTATGACCTAAAAAACACATTATTCCTTTTTTTTTAGCCCAACGTCTATTACCGTCCATAATAATTGCAACATGATGAAGATTTTCTTTTTTAAATTTTTCTTTACATTTTAACGAGAATTTATGAAACATAATACTTATAGATTTCTCTTAAGAACAGAATTATATTAAAAATTCTGAATAAAAATAATTAATAAAAAATATATATTTAAGATGATAAAGATAATACTTTATTCATCGCTAGAATTCTAGATGTTCTATCAATTTCTAAAACATCTTCAATAGTATTGGGTTCTGAAAAACATGAAGACATCAATGTTTCATTATTAACTTGAAAAATTTTACTAAAAGAAATTTTACAATCAAGAAAAGCTGAAACTGCAATTTCATTTGCAGCATTTAAAACAGTCATTGCAGCTTGACCTTGAGAAAAAGCATCAATAGCTAATTTGAGACATGGAAATCTAATAAAATCAGGTTCAAAAAAAGATAAATTATTTTTTTTTAAAAAACTTAAAAAATCAACTTTTGAATGAAGACGATTAGGCCAAGACATAGCATATGAAATAGAAATTTTTATATCAGGAACAGATAATTGCGCTAAAACAGCACCATCATAATACTCTACCATAGAGTGAATTATTGATTGAGGATGAATTAAAATTTCAATTTCTGAATCTAATGCATTAAATAACCATCTTGCTTCAGCATATTCAAATCCCTTATTCATCATAGTAGCAGAATCTACTGATATTTTTTTTCCCATCGACCAATTTGGATGAGAACATGCTTGCATAGGAGTTACATTTGATAAATCAGATAAAGAAAAATTATAAAAAGGTCCTCCAGAACCAGTTAAAATAATATGCTTTACGCCATTTTTTTTTAAGTTAGCTACACCTAAATTTTTTTGTATTTCTAAAGGCAATAACTGAAAAATAGCATTATGTTCGCTATCAATCGGAAAAATTTTAGCTTTACTAGAAATTAATGCTTTCATAAATAAGTAGCCACATGTAATTAAAGATTCTTTATTAGCTAATAATATCGTTTTTCCGGCATATATTGCAGATAATATTGGCAATAAACCTGCTATTCCAGTGATAGCAGCGATTACTTGGTCTACTTCTGGTAATGAAGAGATTTCACAAATTGCTTTTTCTCCAGAAAGAACAAAAGTTTTTATTTTTCTATTTTTTAACTTCTTTCTTAATAAATCAGCAGATTTTTCATCATTCATTACTACCCAATCAGGAGAAAACAACTCACATTGTTGTAGCATTCTAGTAATATTTTTATTTGCAACTAAAGCAATTACTTTAAATAAATTTGGATGGTTTTGTACAATAGACAAGGTGCTGATGCCAATAGAACCAGTAGATCCTAAAATAGTTATTTTTTTCATGAAAATTCTTTTTTTATAAATAAAAATAAATTTTACCAGCAAAAAAATATTTTAAAAATTTTTTTTTAATTAAGAAAATAATTTATAGTTTTAAAAAAACTTAAACTTTCATTAGTTCTATTTCTTTTTTTAATAAAATCGATTCTATTTCTTTAACATATTCGTTAGTCATTGTTTGTATTTTAATTTGTGCAAGACGCTCTTCATCTTTACTAATAATTTTTTCTTTAATTAATTTCTTAATTTTATCATTTGAATCTCTACGAATATTACGAACACAAATACGACTGTTTTCAGCGTCATTTCGAATAACTTTAATTAAATTTTTCCTTCTTTCTTCTGTTAATGCTGGTACTTTGATAATAATATCTTTACCATTTAAAATCGGATTTAAATCAAGATTTGCATTTAAAATAGATTTTTTAATTAAAGGTGTCACAGAACTATCAAAAACATTAATTCTAAGAGAATGAGAATCTTCAACTATAATATTAGCAACTTGACGCAAAGCAGTTTTAACACCAAAATATTCAATATAAATATTATTTAAAAGTAATGGAGATGCTCGACCTATTCTAATGTTGTTAACATTATTTTGAAATATTTGAATACATGCCTTCATTCGCTCATCACTATTTATATTAATTTTATTAATCACGTTTTTACCTATAAAATATATTTTTGTATTATATCAGATTATTAATTTGTAAAATTGTATTATTTTTAAAATAAATTTTTATCCAGTAATAAGTGTGCCTTCGTTACTACCCATAACAATACGATATAAAGATCCAGACTTATTTATATTAAAAACTCGAATGGGTAAATGATAATCTCGAGCGAGTGTAAAAGCAGATAAATCCATTACTTTTAATTCTTTTTGAAGAACTTCTTTATATGTTAGTTTTTTATAAAGTATTGCATTAAAATCTTTTTTTGGATCTGTTGAATATACTCCATCAACTTTTGTGCCTTTTAGAACAATATCAGATTCTATTTCAATACCTCGCAAACATGCTGCTGAATCAGTTGTAAAAAAAGGATTGCCAGTACCTGCAGCAAAAATAACAACAAAATTATTAGATAATAAATTAATTGCTTTTTCGCAAGTATATACTTGACAAATACCATTTAATGGTATTGCAGACATCAAACAAGTTTTAATAGAGGAAATAGAACTGAGTGTATCTTTCATTGCTAAACTATTAATGATCGTAGATAATATACCAATATGATCTGATACAACTCGATTTAAACCTAATTCAGATAACTTTTCACCACGAAATAAATTTCCACTACCAATTACTAAACCTACCTGAACTCCAATTTTTACTATAGATTCAATTTCTCTCGCAATTCTTTTTAAAGAACTCATATCAATACCAAATCTATTAACTCCTTGTAATACCTCTCCACTTATTTTTAATAAAATACGTCGATATATAAATTTTTCATTTGCAGACATATTTTTCAACCTAAATGTATTTTTATATTTATAAAAGATTTATTAAATACAATTGTTTGTTTTTAAAATAATTAATATATGGTATCTTTTCAAGAAACTATTTCACCTAATTCAAATCTAAAAAAAGATTTAATATGTCCATTATGTTCATTTAATATATCTTTTACTGTTTTATTAGAATCCATAATAAAACTTTGACTTGTCAATGAAATACTATTAACAAATTTATTCATTCTTCCGTCTATAATTTTATTTAGTATATTAGAAGGTTTATTAAGATTTTTTGCTAATTCTAATTGAATTTGATATTCACGTTGAAAAACTGAATCAGACACATCTTTCGGATGTAAATATTGAGGTTTACTTGCTGCTATATGCATTGCAATATTTTTTAGTATCTTATTATTGTTAAAATCACTGTTAGCATTAACTAATACACCAATTCGAACACCATGAACATAAGAAAGAACATTTTCACCTTTTATAAAACAAAAACGGCGTATGTTAATATTTTCACCTACTTTAAAAATTAAACTTGTTCTTTTTTCTTCAAAAATATTTTTTAATTGTTTAATATCATCTATTTTTTCTTTTAATGCTGTTAGTATAATTTCTTTTCCAAAAGAAATAAATAAATCATCTTTAGATACAAAATCAGTTTCACAATTCAATTCAAGCATAACACCAACGTTATCTTCAGTTCGTGAAAATATTGCACCTTGATTCGTTATATTATTTATTTTTTTTTCGGCACTCATTTTTCCTAATTTTCGTAAATTATCAATTGATAATTCTATATCTCCTTTAGATTCTAATAATGCACGTTTACATTCTAAAAAACCAGCTCCTGTACGAGATCTAAGTTTTTTAATTAGACTAGCAGTAACATTAATTTTCATATTTAATTTCCTTATTTGTTTGTTTAAATGTAAAAATAATTTGAAAAATTTAATTAAAAATTTAAATATGTATTCTATTGAAAATCTATGTTTTTTCAGAATTTATTAATGATTGATCTAACAATGACTCATTGGATAGATTTTGATGATTCACTTTAGAAATACTAAGTGATACAGATTTTAAATATAAAGTTACTGATCTAATAGCATCATCATTTCCTGGTATAACATAATCTACACCATCAGGATTAGAATTGGTATCAACAATAGAAAAAACCGGAATACCTAAATTATTAGCTTCTTTTATCGCAATATGTTCATGAAGAGCATCAATAACAAATAGACAATCAGGCAAACCTCCCATATTTTTAATACCACCTAAACTATTTTCTAGTTTAGATAACTCTCGAGATCTTATCAATGCTTCTTTTTTAGTCAACTGAGAAAAAGTACCATCTTTAGATTCTGTTTCTAAATCTTTTAAACGTTTTATGGATTGTCGAACTGTTTTCCAATTAGTCAACATTCCTCCTAACCAACGATGATTCACATAAAATTGATCGCAATTAATAGCAACTTCTTTTACTCCTTTCCGTGCTGCTCTTTTAGTTCCAACAAATAGTATTCTTCCTTTTCTAAAAGAAATTTTTTTTAATTCATTAAGAGCAAAATTAAACATTGGTAAAGTTTTTTCTAAATTAATAATATGTACTTTATTACGAACACCAAAAATAAAAGGTTTCATTTTTGGATTCCAATAACGCGTTTGATGACCAAAATGCACTCCTGCTTTTAACATATCACGCATTGATACTATTTCCATAGTTACCTCTAAGTCAAAAAAACAAAATTTAAATGATAATACATTAAATATTTTAACGAAAAATTGTAATAATTAAAATATTAAATTTGTATTTTCTTTTATAATAATATATATCATATTTTTATATTAAAAATATTAATAATTATTAATATATTTATATTATAAAACTTAATATCAATTAAAACCTTTTTATAAGAAATTTTAAAGTATAATTTTAATATATCCTAAATTTTAAAAATTGATATAAAAAATGGCTAAATATTATGAGCTATATAATTAAAACAAAATCAGAAATAAAAAAAATGCGAACATCTGGAAAGCTAGCGGCTGAAGTACTTGAAATGATAAAAAAATATCTTCGACCTAATATAAGTACAGAAGATATCAATCAAATTTGTCATGATTATATTATTTATGAAAAAAAAGCTATTCCAGCTTGTTTAGGATATCATGGATTCCCAAAATCTATTTGTACTTCTATCAACGATGTTGTATGCCATGGAATTCCAAATAAAAAAAAAATATTAAAAGAAGGTGATATAATTAATATTGATATTACAATTATTAAAGATAATTACCATGGTGATACTTCAAAAATGTTCCTAATCGGAAAAACAAGTATTTTATCTAAACGTTTATGTAAAATTGCTCAAGAAAGTCTTTATCTTTCTTTAAAATTAATCCGACCAGGAATACCCCTATATAAAATTGGTGAAATTATCCAAAACTATGTTGAAAAAAACAATTTTTCTGTTGTAAAAGAATATTGTGGTCATGGTATTGGTCGTAATTTTCATGAAGAACCGCATATATTACACTACAAAAACAAAGAAAATAATATTCTTTTAAAGAAAGGAATGATTTTTACTATTGAACCAATGATTAATGCTGGAAACCCTCAGGTCCGATGCATGAAAGATGATGGATGGACTGTAAAAACTAAAGATCGTTCTTTATCAGCACAGTATGAACATACTGTATTAGTTACAGACTATGGATGTGATGTCTTAACACGGCGCAATAACGAAAAAATTTCTCAAAAATTATTTAATAAAAATTAAATTTTTATAAAAATCATATTTAAAAATATTTTTTTTTATTAAAAATAAATTAGGTTAAATAACAAAATGCACTTATTAAAAAAAATCATTGAAGAAGCATATACAAAAAAACACAGTATTCATGATATGAATAATGATATCTTGAATGCAGTTGATCATGTAATTCAATTATTAAATAATGGAACAATAAGAATTTCAGAAAAAAAAGATAATAAATGGATTACAAATGAATGGTTAAAAAAAGCAGTTTTATTATACATGTACATAAGAAAAAATAACATTATATCAGATAATCATACGAATTATTATGATAAAATTCCATTAAAATATGAAAAATACGATGCAAATAAATTTAAAAAAGAAAAGATTCGCATAGTACCACCAGCAACAGTTAGATATGGTGCATTTATTAATTGCAATACAGTAGTTATGCCTTCTTATGTAAATATTGGTGCATACATTGATCAAGGAACTATGATTGATACTTGGACTACAGTAGGTTCTTGTGCTCAAATTGGTAAAAATGTACATTTGTCTGGAGGTGTTGGTATAGGAGGTGTTTTAGAACCACTACAAAATAATCCTACAATTATTGAAGATAACTGTTTTATTGGAGCACGTTCAGAAATTGTAGAAGGAGTCATTGTAGGAAAAGGTTCAGTTATTTCTATGGGTGTTTTTATTGGGCAGAGTACTAAAATATACGATAGAGAAAGTGGAATTATTTCTTACGGTAAAATCCCTCCTAATTCCGTAGTAGTTTCTGGAAGTTTACCTTCAAAAGATAAAAGTTATAATCTTTATGCTGCAATTATTGTAAAAAAAGTAGATTCAAAAACATTAAGTAAAACAGAAATTAATCAACTTTTAAGAAAAATATAATAAATAAAGGATAAAATCCGCCCGATTTATTTCGGGCGGAAACACAAGTAATTATTCACTTACCAAGTATATATTATAATTTCCTCGTTTTATACTAAAAACTAATATTTTTGGTTTAGTATTTAAAATTATTCTTAATTCTTGTAAATTTGCTATAGATTTTTGATTTACTGCTATGATAATATCATCTTTCTTGAAACCAATCTTTGAGGCTGCAGTATTTGATTTTACACTTTCTATTTTTACGCCTTTTTCTCCATTTAATAAATAATTACTTAAGTTTGCACCTTCAATTCCTATATAATTATTATCTAAACGCAGATTATTTTTTAAAGAATGTTTTAATTCGACAATTATATTTTTAATTTTTCCTTCTCTAAATATTCCTAATTCCATTTTAGTAGTAACTGGCAAAGAACTAACTTCAGCACGTAAGGCAGAAAAACTAGAAATAGGTTTTTTATTTAAAGAAATAATAATATCACCAGCTTTAATACCTGATTCAAATGCAGAAGAATTAGGTAATACTTGACTTACAAAAGCACCTTTTTGTGCATTTATTTTCATAATTTTTGCTAATTCTGAATTTAATTCCATACCTATTATACCTAATTCTCCTCGTCTCACTTGTCCAAACTGAACCATTTGTGCTGTTAAATTTTTTACCATATTGCCAGGAATAGCAAAACCTATTCCAATATTACCACCATCTGGAGCTAAAATAGCAGTATTAATTCCTATTAATTCACCATTTAAATTAACTAACGCTCCACCAGAATTACCTCTATTAATTGCTGCATCAGTCTGAATAAAATTTTCATAATGTTCAATATTTAATCCACTACGACCTAAAGCAGAAATAATACCTGAAGTAACAGTTTCACCAAGACCATATGGATTACCAATAGCTACAGTATAATCTCCTACGCGTAGAGTATCAGAATCAGCAATTTTTATTGCACTTAAATTATTTGCATCTTTTAATTGTATTAAAGCAATATCAGAACGAGGATCTTTTCCAATTATTTCAGCCTCATAACGACGTCCATCACTTAATTGTACCTGAATTTTATTTGCATGTTCTACAACATGATTATTTGTTACTGCATATCCTTTTTCTGCATTGATAATAACTCCAGAACCTAATGCATGAAAATTTTCATTTGCATTCTCAGAATTCGGATTTACACCACAAAAAGGAGAATGTCGAAACGGTGAATTACCTTGACAAAAGGGGGAATTTTCATCAAAAAATGGACGGAATTGATGAGGTAAACGAGAATTACGTACAACAGTACTACCTTCAATGTTTATACTAATTACCGACGGCATAACTTTTTCTAACATCGGAGCTAAACTAGGAGATGGTGCCCTAGAAAAACTAGTATTTTTATTTAAATCACTTGAAGACATGCCAAAACTTAATAATAAAATTAAAAATAATATTACTTTACTTAAAATTACTGTTTTTACTCTTTTCATTGTTTCTTTCTCATTATTATAATCTAATATATAAATAAAATTTATTTTTTATAATAATTTATTATTAAAAAACGTTTTTTATTATACACTTCATCACTCTTGAACTCCATGGCTCGTTAATATCTAAAAGATAAATATTAGTATTAAAATCTAATTTTAAAAATAGACCATAAAAAATAAAAATTTATTTTTTAAATATTCAAAAAAAATAATGGTTATGATACTTTAAAAAAGTATATAATTTCATTGTTTTATTAGTAAAATATTTTATTCAAAAAAACAGGATTATAATTGTTTATGTTTTTAAAATTTATTTTTAACATTTGTTTATTTACTATAGTTATTTTTACTATTTTTTATAAACAATTTTTAATAATTTCTAAAGAAAAAAAAAATATTACAGTATTAAAAGGCAAAACTATGGGAACATATTGGGAAGTTAAAATTCCTAATTTAAAAAAAAAGTATATATTAAAAATTTAATACAAAAATGCTTAGATAAAGACGAAAAAATGCTTTCTTCTTGGAAAAAAAAATCTATAGTATCTCAATTTAATAAACGTAAAAAAAATGAACTTCAAATAATCAATAAAAATTTTTATCATATTATTTTAAAAGCAGTAGAAATAAACAAAAAAACTAATGGAAAATTAGATATTACAGTTGGTTCATTGATTAATATATGGGGATTTGGAAATAAAGCAAAACCTACTAGATATCCTTCTATTAAAAAAATAAAGAAAAACATTTCTTTTTCAGGAATTCAACACTTAAAAATTATTAAAAATAATTGTAAAACTTATCTAAAAAAAGATATAAATGGCATAGAAATAAATCTTTCCACTCTAGGTGAAGGTTTTGCTACGGATCATTTATCATACATACTTAAAAAAATAGGAATAAAAAATTATACTATTTCCGTTGGAGGAGCAGTCTTAGTAAAAACAGAAAAGAATCGAGAAGAATCAAAAATCATTGCAATTCAAAAACCTACAGATCAAAAACAGTCAGTTCATTTACTAATACATCTAAAAAATAATGCAATTAGTACAGCAGGTACTTATCGTAATTATTATTATCTTAAAGGAAAACGTATTTCACACTTAATTGATCCTAGTACTGGAAAACCTGTAGCACATAACTTAGTGTCAGTTAGTGTTATTTCTTCTAGTGCTTTAGACGCAGATAGTTGGGATACAGGATTACTTATAATGGGATTTAAAAAAGCTAAAAAATTAATATTAAAAGAACAATTAGCTGTTTGTCTTATTACTAAGAAAAAAAATACTTTTTTAACATGGATTTCTCCTCAATTTGAAAAATTTTTAGTTCAATAAAAACAAATTTAAAAACAAATATCATGAATATAAATTACATTTAATACATTCTACTAATTGATAATATCTGATATATTTGTAATAATAAACACTATGTATCATTTATTTTAGCAATATTAATAATACTTATCAAAACTACTACTAAAAACTTTTAAAATTTATTTTTAAAACTCTTATATTAAATAGCGCTAATTTTATCTAGATAAACTACAGGATAAACTGATAGATAGCGAAATAGGAAATAAAACCTAATACTAAATTAGTATCCTGGAGGAGACAATGGAAATATTATCAGGAGCCGAAATGGTCATTCGATCATTAATTAATCAAGGAATTAAGCATATATTTGGTTATCCTGGTGGAGCAGTACTAGATATTTATGATGCTCTAAAAACTATTGGTGGCATTGAACATATTTTAGTAAGACACGAACAAGCGGCAACTCATATGGCTGATGGCTATGCTCGTTCTACTGGTAAAACAGGAGTAGTATTAGTTACTTCTGGACCAGGTGCAACTAATGCTATTACCGGTATTGCTACTGCATATATGGATTCTATTCCCATGGTTGTTATATCGGGTCAAGTAGCTTCTTCATTAATTGGTTACGATGCTTTTCAAGAGTGTGATATGATTGGTATTTCTCGACCAATAGTAAAACATAGCTTTCTAGTAAAAAAAACTGAAGACATACCAGTTGTTTTTAAAAAAGCTTTTTGGCTAGCAGCTAGCGGACGTCCAGGACCAATAGTTATTGATTTACCAAAAGATATTTTAAAAAAAGAAAAAAAAATCTCTTATAAATGGCCAGAAACTATTTATATGCGCTCATACAACCCAACAACTAAGGGACATAAAAGACAAATCAAAAAAGCACTTCATACATTACTAAAAGCTAAAAAACCTGTAATTTATGCTGGTGGTGGAGTAATTAGTTCTCAAAGCAGTAAAGAATTACTTTTATTCGCAGAAAAACTAAATTGTCCTGTTACAACATCTTTAATGGGACTAGGTGCTTTTCCGGGAAATCATTCTCAAAGTATTTCTATGTTGGGTATGCATGGTACTTATGAAGCAAATATGACAATGCATCATGCAGATGTAATTTTTGCAATCGGTGTTCGATTTGATGATAGAACAACAAATAATTTAAAAAAATATTGTCCAAATGCTATTATTCTACATATTGATATTGATCCAACTTCTATTTCCAAAACTGTTTCAGCTAATATACCTATTGTAGGAGATGCAAAATTTGTTTTGCAAAAAATGCTAGAACTCTTAAAAGAAGAAAAACACATCACATCTTTAGAAGATTGGTGGAATTGTATTAAAAAATGGAAAAAAGTTAATAGCTTAAAATATCATCAAAATGATAAAAAAATTAAACCCCAAACAGTTATCGAAACTCTTTTTAACTTAACAAAAGGTAATGCTTATATCACTTCAGATGTAGGTCAACATCAAATGTTTACTGCGTTGTATTATTATTTTGACAAACCTAGACGTTGGATTAACTCAGGAGGATTAGGTACTATGGGATTTGGATTTCCTGCAGCTTTAGGTGTCAAATTAGCTTTACCAAAAGAAACAGTAATTTGTATTACTGGAGATGGTAGTATTCAAATGAACATCCAAGAACTATCTACAGCACGACAATATAATTTGTCAATATTGATATTAAATCTGAATAATTCTTCTTTAGGTATGGTTAAACAATGGCAAGATATGATTTATTCTGGACGACATTCTCATTCTTATATGGATTCACTTCCAGATTTCGTAAAACTAGCAGAATCTTATGGACATATTGGTATTCAAATTACTAAACCTACAGAACTAAAAAATAAATTAAAACTAGCATTGAATAAATTATCTAAGGGAAATTTAGTTTTTGTTGATATCCAAATAGATAACTCTGAGCATGTTTATCCTATGCAAATTCAAGGTGGTGGAATGAATGAAATGTGGCTGAGGAAAAAAGAGGCTTGCTAAAAATATGGGAAGAATTTTATCTATTTTATTAGAAAATGAATCAGGTGCATTATCACGAGTAATAGGACTATTTTCACAAAGAGGATATAATATAGAAACTATTACAGTTGCACCAACTGAAGATTCTACATTATCAAAAATGACTATACAAACAGTCGGAGATGAAAAGAATATTGAACAAATTGAAAAACAACTTCATAAATTAATAGATGTATTAAGAGTAGTACAAATTGGACAACTTTCTCATATAGAACGTGAAATAATGTTATTAAAAGTTCAAATAAATAGTTCTACAAAAAACGATATAAAACATACTACTGAAGTATTTAGAGGACAAATTGTAGATATGACTTCTACAACATATATACTCCAATTATCAGGAACTACAAAAAAATTAGATTCTTTTTTAAAGGTTATACGAAATATATCAGAAATTATCGAAATGACTCGTTCTGGTATTGTTGGTATTTCACGTGGATGATTTTTTATCTTTAATAAAAAATAACTATTTTCTTATTTAAAATACATAACGTCATTATGTACTATAATTGGTAGAAAATATTTATTTTTATTAAAAATTTTTAATTTCATATTAATAATTTATAAAAATTTTATTAAACATGATCATTTCAATAAAATGATCATGTACCACTGACTACTATCTTATATTATAAAAACCCACAATGAATCGTACACTCAAACATATTCCAGTAATGAAAAAAGAATTAATCCAATCTTTAAAAATACACAAAAATGGCATTTATATTGATAGTACATTTGGTGCAGGTGGACATTCAAACGAAATTTTAAAAAATTTAGGAAAAAATGGAAAACTATATTCACTTGATAGAGATCCAATTTCTATTTCTATAGGAAAAAATATCAAAGACTCACGTTTTCATATAATTCATGAAAGATTTTCAAATTTATTAAATTACGCAAAAAACGAAAAAATAATAGGAAAAGTTAATGGAATTATATTTGATTTAGGTGTGTCTTCAATACAAATTGATGACCATAAAAGAGGATTTTCATTTAAAAAAAACGGTCCTTTAGATATGCGTATGAATCCTAATCATGGCATTTCTGCATCAGATTGGTTATTTAAAAGTGATATTAAAACAATAGCTCTAGTTTTAAAAAACTTTGGAGAAGAATTTTTTTCAAAAAAAATAGCTTTTGCTATTAAAAATAGGAATAAAATACAAAAAATAACAAGCACTAAAGAATTATCTGATATTATTAAAAAATCAATACCTATGAAAAATAAATTTAAACACCCGGCAAAAAGAACTTTTCAAGCAATTAGAATTTATATTAATAAAGAACTAGAAGAAATCAAAAAAGCTTTAGATAGTACATTAGAAATATTAAAACCAGGAGGACGTATATCAGTTATCAGTTTTCATTCTTTAGAAGATAGAATAGTAAAACAATTTATGATCAAAAATAGTAGAAGAGCTATTGTTCCATATGGTATGCCAATTACAGAAGAAAAATTAAATAAATTAAATGAATCTAAACTAAAGATTATTAGTCGTATATTACCTACTAAAAACGAAATAAAAAATAATCCTAGAGCAAGAAGCTCAATACTTCGTACCGCAGAAAAAAAAGAATAAAATGAAAATTAAACGTTATGATTTAGTAAAAATAATCACAAATGATTTTATTTTACATGGGAAAGTACATTTAATTTTGTTCATAGCAATTATAATATCTGCCAGTTGTGTTGTAATTACAGTCTACAAAACTCGTCAGCTGATTATACAAGAAGAAAATCTTATTCTTAAAAAACAAAAAAAAAAAAATGAATGGAGAAATTTAATAATTGAAAAAAATGCTTTATCCATTCCATTACATAATCCAAAAAAATGATTTCTATTTAATTGAATTTAAAAAGAAAAATATATTATAAAAAAACTTGATTAAGAAAATATAAATGGATGGATATTATCTAAAAAATGTATAGAAAAAAAAATATCAACTTTTCTAAAGAAAAAAAATTTAAAAAAATAATTTATATCAATTACCGTTTTTTTATGTTATGCGGTTTTATTTTACTATCTTTACTTATTTTAACATTACGTGTATTTTTTTTACAAATAATTAATACAGACAATCTAATAAATGAAGGCGATCGTAGAACATTAAGAATACAGTCTCTACTTAGTACAAGAGGAATTATTAATGATCGATCAGGATATCCATTAGCTGTTACCGTATTAGTTAATGCTATATGTGCAGATCCTACAGTAATAATTAAAGACCAAAAAAACATTAAAAACGATCCACGCTGGAAAGCATTATCAGAAGCTATTTCTATTCCTTTAAAACAAATAAATTTTCATATTAATAAACACAAAAAATCAAAATTTATTTATTTAGCTCGACAAATTACTCCAGAAATTGGAAATTATATTAAAAAATTACAATTATCTGGAGTTTTTTTGCAAAAAGAATCAAAAAGATATTACACTTCTGGAAAAATCGTCTCTCAATTAATAGGAATAACTAATATCGATGGACGAGGAATTGAAGGTATAGAAAAAAGTTTTAATAAACTATTGATAGGAAAACCAGGAAAAAGAAAAATAAGAAAAGATAAGAAAGGACAAGTAATTGAAAAAATATCTTTAATAGATAGATCTATATCTAATAATTTAACATTAAGTATAGATAAAAAATTACAAAATATTGTATATCATAAATTACATGAAGCAGTAAAAAATAATAAAGCTGATTCAGGTACTGCTGTGTTAATTAATATTAAAACTGGTGAAATTTTAGCTATGGCAAATAGCCCTTCATATAATCCAAATAATATAATAAATAGTACTTTAAAAAAAAATATTCGTAATAGAGCAATTACAGATATATTTGAACCTGGTTCAACAATAAAACCAATAGTGATAATGGAAGGATTAAAATTAGGCATAATTAAAGAAAACTCAGTTATCAATACAAAACCATACTTAATAAAAAAACATAAAATAAAAGATGTATCATATTATGACAAACTTACTGTAACTGGAATATTACAAAAATCGAGTAATGTAGGAGTATCAAAAGTTGCATTATCTATACCAACTGCAAAATTAGTTGAAAGTTATATGAAATTTGGACTAGGTAAACCAACTCAATTAGGATTAATTGGAGAACAAAATGGTTTTCTTCCGAAAAAAAAAAACTGGTCTAATTTAGAAAAAGCTACTTTTTCATTTGGATATGGATTAATGGTAACTCCTCTTCAATTAGCAAGACTATATGCAACTATTGGAAGTTATGGAATCTATCGTCCACTTTCTATTATAAAAATTGATACACCAGTACAAGGTAAAAGAATTTTTCCTAAAAAATATGTAAAAAAGGTAATTAAAATGATGGAAAGCGTTGCTCAAAAAGGAGGTGGAGGTATAAAAGCTGCTGTTAAAGGATATCGTGTTGCGATTAAAACAGGGACTGTAAAAAAAGTTGGAATACACGGATATTATATTAATCAATATATAGCTTATACTGCAGGAATAGCACCTTCTAGCAATCCTAAATTCTCATTAGCAGTAATCATTGATAATCCTAAAAAAGGAAAATATTATGGAGGTGCAATTTCCGCTCCAGTTTTTAGTAAAATAATGAAATCAATATTAAAACAGATGCATATAAAAAAAGATAACTTATGAAAAAAAGGCACTAAATGCATAACATGTCGTTAAAATATTTATTGTCACCATGGATAAAAAACGTGCCAAACAAAAATATTTTTAATTTAAATATAGATAGTAGAACTTTAATCAAAGGAAGTTTATTTATAGCAGTTTCAGGAATAAAAAATGATGGTCGTAATTTCATTTTTGAAGCAATCTATAAAAAAGCAGTTGCAATTTTATGCGAAACCAAAAAAAAAGAAAATCATGGAAAATATAAATATATTAATCAAGTTCCTATTATATACTTTTTTCGACTTTCTGAAAACATATCAATGATAGCCGGGCGTTTTTATAAACAACCAGGAAAAAAAATAAAAATAATTGGTATAACTGGAACTAATGGAAAAACTACAGTAACACATTTAATCAATCAATGGAGTGAAATTTTAGGAAATAAAATAGCCACAATTGGCACATTAGGAAATGGTGTTTATAAATCTTTAATTCCCACAAAAAATACAACACCTGATGCTATTTACATACAATCATTTTTACATATGGTATTAGAAAAAAAAATTAAGTTAGTTACAATGGAAGTTTCATCACATGGTTTAGTACAAAATCGTGTTAAAGGTGTTCCCTTTTATATTGCAATATTTACGAATCTTAGTCAAGATCATTTAGATTATCACGAAAATATGCAGAAGTATGAATCAGCAAAATGGTTATTGTTTAGCAACCATATAGTAAAAAAAATTGTGTTAAATGCAAATGATAAATATGGAAAAATTTGGTTAAAAAAATTACTAAATTATTATACTATAGCAGTTACTATTAAAGATGAGAAACAAAGAAAATATTCAAAAAAATGGTTAAATGCTACTCATATTAAATATTACGAAAATCTAATCAATATTACATTTGAATCAAGTTGGGGTGGAGGTAACTTATCATCTTGTTTGATGGGAAAGTTTAACGTTATAAATTTATTGTTATCATTAGCTTGTCTTTTAGAATTGGGTCATAATATATCTAATCTAACTAACACATCACACCAAATAAAACCCATAAACGGTCGAATGCAAACTTTTATTGTTAACAAAAAACCAATATTTATTATTGACTATGCTCATACTCCTGATGCATTAAAGCAAGCACTTACTGCAATTCGTTTACATTATAATCAAAATTATATATGGTGTATATTTGGATGCGGAGGAGAAAGAGACAAAAAAAAACGTCCTTTGATGGGAGCTATCGCAGAAAAAATAGCAGATAAAGTCATTATTACAAATGACAATCCAAGAAATGAAAAAAAAGTAAATATTGTTAATGATATTTTAAGTGGTTGTCAAAAAAAACAAAATATTTTAACCATTTTGGATAGAAAAAAAGCAATATCTTATGCTTTTTATCAAGCGAAATATGATCATATAATTTTTATAGCAGGAAAAGGTCATGAAGAAACACAAATTATTCAAAATAAATATATTAATTATTCAGATAAAAAAATGGTGCTAAATTTATTGGAAAAAAAATATGATTTCTCTGTCCTTAAAAAAAATAGCTAAAATTACCAATGGAAATTTATATGGATCAGACTTGTTAATAGATAAAATAGTTATTGATACTCAAAAAATTACTCCAGGTTGCCTTTTTATTGCATTAATAGGTAAAAAATTTGATGGTCATATCTTTATACAGGATGCTATTTTTAAAGGATGTTCTGCAATTATAACACAAAACAATATAAAATATTGTATTTCTCATATTATAGTAAAAAACACATCTGTTGCTTTAGGACAAATCGCTTCTTGGGTCCGACAATCAACAAATGCAAAAATATTAGCTATTACAGGTTCTTGCGGTAAAACTTCTGTAAAAGAAATGACAGCTTCTATATTAAGACAAAGTGGAAATACAGTATCTACTATTGGTAATTTAAATAACAATATTGGGGTACCTATTACTTTATTACAACTTACAAAAAAACATCAATATGGCGTGATTGAATTAGGTGCTAATCAACCAGGTGATATTTTTTATACTACTAACATCAGTCAGCCAGAAGTTATATTAATAAATAATATTTATTATGCTCATTTAGAAGGATTCAAATCGCTTCTAGGAGTATCTAAAGCCAAATCGGAAATATTTTCTGGTCTTAAATCTAATGGTACAGTCATTATAAACTTAGATAGTCATCATCTTTCACAGTGGAAAAAAAACATAGATAAAAAAAATATTTTATATTTTTCCATCAAAAAAAAAAAATTAGTGATTTTTTTTCTAGTAATGTTAAAATTCATATAAATGGAACATCTTTTACAATACACACACCTTCTGGAAAAATAAATGTTTCATTACCTTTCTTGGGATATCAAAATATCTCTAATGTATTAGCAGCAACTGCTTTGTCTTTTTCCCTTAAAATACCATTAAACAAAATAAAAAATGGATTATTAAAAACTCCTATTCTATCTGGAAGACTAGAACCTATTAAACTTAAATCTCATAAAATTTTAATTAATGATACTTATAATGCTAATGTTTCATCTATGATTTCAGCAATAAAGGTATTAGAAAAAATGCCAGGATATAAAATATTAGTTGCAGGAGACATGTCAGAATTAGGAGAAAAAAGTATTGTATATCATAAAATGATAGGAAATATTTCTAATTCATCTAATATAGATGAAATTCTTACAATTGGTAATATGAGTAAAGAAATAAGTAAAACATTTAACAATGGCACACATTTCTCTAGTAAAAAGCAACTAAACATATATTTAAAAAAATGTTTTTTTAATAAAGATAAAATCACAATTTTAATTAAAGGTTCTCGTAATGCAAAAATGGAAAAAATAGTAGACAATCTTATAAAAGAGAGTAAAAAAAATGTTAATTTTATTGCATAAATACTTAAATTCTTATTTCAACATTATTTATAATATTTCATATCGTGCAGTATTTAGTTTATTAACTTCTTTTTTTATAAATCTATATATCGGACCTTATTTTATATATTTTTTTAGAAAAATACAAAAATATCAAACAATACGAAAAAATGGACCAAAGACACACTATTTAAAAAATAAAACTCCCACTATGGGCGGTTTATTTATTATTATTTCTATAATATTTTCAATATTTCTATACTGCGATCTATCTAATAGATATATTTGGTACATTATGAGTATTTTATTAGGATATGGTTTAATTGGTTTTTTAGATGACTATAAAAAAATAAAAAATGAAAATTCTCAAGGATTAACTATTATATATAAATATTTTTTATTATCTATTTTTGCATTAGGAATTATTTATATAATATATAATAATAGTGAAAATATTATATCAACTCAATTAACAGTTCCGTTATGCAAGAAAAATTTTGAAATTAATTATTTTTATATATTTTTATCTTATTTCGTAATTGTCGGTACTAGTAATGCAGTAAATTTAACAGATGGATTAGATGGTTTGGCCATTATGCCTATTGTTTTTCTAGCATGTGGTTTTACATTAATATCTTTACTAAGTGCAAACGCACAAAATTCTGATTGTTTGAATATATCTTATATAAAAAATTCAGATGAATTAGTTGTATTATGCACAGCAATCATTGGATCAGGATTAGGTTTTTTATGGTTTAATAGTTATCCTGCTAAAATATTTATGGGAGATGTTGGATCGTTATCATTAGGAGGTTCTTTAGGGGTCATTGCAATTTTATTACATCAAGAATTATTATTAATAATAATGGGTGGTGTATTTGTTATTGAAACAATATCTGTTATTTTACAAATTATATCATTTAAAATTAGAAAAAAAAGGATTTTTAAAATGGCACCAATTCATCATCATTATGAAATTAAAGGAATCTTAGAACCTGTAATCATTGTAAGATTTTGGATTATTTCATTAATACTGCTCTTAATAAGTCTTATTTCCTTAAAGGTATGTTAATGGCATATAGTTACTTTGGAAAAAAAATATTAATTTTAGGTATAGGATTAACAGGAATATCATGTATTAATTTTTTTTTAAAAAAAGGTATAATACCAAAAGTAATTGATGAATCTAAATCTCCTGTTTTCTTACATAAAATACCTAAAAACATACAATACCATTTAGGAACTTTAAACCATAAATGGATCTTAGAATCAGATTTAATTATTATTAGTCCAGGAATTTCTTCATTTAAACCTATTTTAGTTCATGCTCGTCTGTTAGGAATTGAAATTATTAGCGATATAGAACTATTCTCTAGAGAAACCATTTGCCCTATTATTTCAATCACTGGTACTAACGGAAAAAGCACCGTAGCCACAATGGTTAAAGAAATTGCAAAACAATCAGGTTACAAAGTATTTTTAGGGGGCAACATCGGTTTTCCTGTTCTGCGAATGCTTGATGAACAAGCAGACTTATATATACTAGAATTATCTAGTTTTCAACTAGAACACACGTTTACTTTAAAATCAAAAATAGCTGTAGTTCTTAATGTTAGTGAAGACCATATTAATCGATATCCGCAAGGATTTAATCAATATAAAAAAACTAAATTGTCTATTTATAAAACAGCAGAAATATGTATTATTAATTTTAAACATAAATTAAAAAATATTTTTGATAATAAAAAATCTAAAAAATGGATTACTTTTGGAACAAAAAAAAGCGATTATCAAGTTTATTACAGTAAAAAAAATTTTATATTATGTCATAATAATAAAAAAATATTTGATGTAAGACAAACATTATTATGTGGTCATCATAATCATGAAAATGCATTAGTTGCTTTAGCTATTTCTGACGCAATGAACTTTCCTAGAAACTGTGTAATCAATACGGTTAAAAAATTTTCAAATTTACCACATCGTTTTCAAATAATATGTAGAAAAAAGGAAATAGATTGGATAAATGATTCTAAATCTACTAATGTAAATAGTACTAAAGTTGCTTTAGATTCTTTACAAACATCAGGAACAATAAGATTATTATTAGGAGGAGATAGTAAATCTGCAAATTTTAATATATTAAAAAATTACTTTAAAAAATTAAAAATAAAAATTTATTGTTTTGGTAAAGATGGAAAAAATCTTGCAAAAATATGTAAAACAAAATCTATTTACGTTGAAACGTTAAGACAAGCAATGATGTTAATTGCAAAACAAGTTGTATCAGGTGATACTGTACTTTTATCTCCTGGCTGCAGCAGTTTAGACCAATTTTCTAATTTTGAAGAAAGAGGTGATCTTTTCATCAAAATAACAAAAGAAATAGTTTCTCAATATACTTAAAAAAAATAAAAAATAGTATGAAAAATTCATATACCATATTATATGATCGTATATTAGTTTGGTTAGGTTTAAGTTTATCTGCAACTGGATTAATTATGGTTATTTCTACATCTATTCCGATAGGTCAAAGTTTATATAACGATCCATTTTTTTTTGTTAAACGAGAAATATTCTATTTTTTTTTAATATTTTTCTTATCTTTGATTTTTTTACGTACACCAATTATTTTTTGGGAAAAAAAAAGTAAAATTATATTAATAACTTCAATTATACTACTTTCATCTGTACTATTAATAGGTCATTCAAAACATGGATCTTATCGATGGATAAATATAGGATTTTTGCATATACAACCTTCGGAAATATGTAAAATTTCATCCTTTTGTTATATATCTAGTTATTTATCACGTAAATATAAAGAAGTACGTAATAATTTTTGGGGGTTTTTTAAACCCATGAGCGTTGTTATAATACAATCTATTTTATTATTAGCAGAACCAGATTTGGGAAGTGCTATTGTTATTTTTTTTACTAGTTTATCAATTTTATTTCTTTCTGGTGCTAAAATAGGACAATTTTTAACAATTATATTTATTAGCATAATAACAATTATTATATTAATTTTTATAGAACCTTATCGTATTAAAAGAATATTATCTTTTTGGAATCCTTGGTCAGATCCCTTTGGAAATGGTTATCAATTAACACAATCTTTGATGGCATTAGGACGAGGTAATTTTTTCGGCCAAGGTCTTGGAAATTCAATACAAAAATTAGATTATTTACCTGATGCACATAGTGATTTTATATTTTCTATTATAGGAGAAGAACTAGGTTGTATTGGTGCAATTTTTATACTTTTAATGATTTTTACTATTGCTTTTCGGGCTATGTATATTGGAAAAAGAGCTTTAGAAAAAAAACAAATTTTTTCAGGATTTTTTGCTTGTTCAATTGGTATATGGATGGGATTTCAAACATTAATTAATGTTGGTGCAGTTACTGGAATTTTACCTACTAAAGGACTAACTTTACCACTAATTAGTTATGGTGGCTCAAGTTTAATTATTAACTCAGTAGCTATTTTTTTTCTATTAAGAATAGATTTTGAAATAAGATTAAGAAAAGTACAAGCTTTTCCTAGAGGAACTAAATGATTTCCAAAAAAATAATCATTATGGCAGGTGGAAGTGGTGGTCATGTTTTTCCAGGACTTACTATTGCAAATTTTTTAATTAAAAAAGGATGGTATGTTAACTGGATAGGAACAAGAAATAATATTGAATCTAAAATTATTCCAAAATACGGTATTAAAATACACTTTATCAAAATTAAGGGATTACGTAATGCTAATGTAAAAAATTTACTTTGTTCACCAATATATATATTAAATGCTTTTTATCAAGTAAAAAAAATAATAAAACATTGGTCTCCAAATATTATATTAGGTATGGGGGGGTACGTATCTGGTCCAGGAGGTATAGCAGCTTGGTATTCTAAAGTTCCATTTATTTTACATGAACAAAATAAAATTGCAGGAATTACTAATAGATTGTTATCTAAAATATCTACAAAAAATATGCAAGCATATTCTGGAGTTTTAAAAAATGCAGAAGTAGTAGGCAATCCTGTATGCGAAAGTATTATAAACATCCCTTCACCTAAAAATCGTTTTAAAAATCGAGAAGGTCCTCTACGAGTACTAGTAGTTGGAGGTAGTCAAGGAGCTTCTATTCTAAATAAAATTTTACCAGAAGTTTCATTTTTATTAAAAGAAAAAATTATTACTTGGCATCAAGTAGGTAACTATGAATTAGAAAAAACAAAAAGAAAATATAAAAAATTTGGATTAAAATCAAATATTATCACTTGTTTTATAAACAATATAGCATCTGCATATGAATGGGCCGATTTAATTATTTGTCGTTCTGGTGCTTTAACTGTAAGTGAAATATCTGTAGTAGGATTAGGCGCTATTTTTATTCCTTACCCACATAAAGACCAACAACAACATCGAAATGCACAAGATTTAAAAAACATTGGTGCAGCAAAAATAATTGATCAATCATGTTTTAATACTACTTTAATGGTTAATATACTTGATAAATTAGATAGAGAAAAGCTTTTGATCATGGCGGAAAAAGCTTATTGTCTAGGTATTCGTGATTCAACATTAAAAATTTTTAAAATCATTAATAATACTGCAAATATAAAATAAATATTATATTGCTCAATAATACTCAAGACATCTAAAAATTAAAAGATAAAAGTATGAATGTTAACGATATAAAAAATATTAACTTTTTCTCTTCTGATAAAAAAAAAATTAAAAACATCCATTTGATTGGTATTGGTGGTGCAGGAATGGGAGGAATTGCTTTAATTTTATTAAAACTAGGTTACAACGTTAGTGGATCTGATTTATTAAAAAACACGATTACAAAAAAACTGATTAAATTAGGAGCTAATATATATTTTCAACATTCTAAGAAACACGTTAAAAATGTTGATTTTATTATTAAATCTAGTGCTATTTCATCAAAAAATAAAGAAATACTAGCTGCTAAAAAATATAATATTCCCATATTATTAAGAGCAGAGATGCTACAAACGTTAATGAAATTTAAAACAGGAATAGCAATTTCTGGAACACATGGAAAAACTACCACTACTTCAATGATTTCAGATATATGTATTAAGAGTGGATTAAATCCAACTTGTATTAATGGAGGTCTAATAAAATCTATCAATTCTTACGCACAACTAGGCTCTTCGCGTTATTTTATTGTAGAAGCTGATGAAAGTGATTCTTCTTTCTTATATTTAAATCCCACAATAGTTATTGTGACAAATATTGAAAAAGATCACATGGATTACTATAATAGTTTTCAAAAATTAATAGAAACATTTTTAAAATTTTTAAAAAAAATACCTCTATATGGAACAGCTATAATATGTATAGATAATTTTCCTATTCATGATGTTTCCTCTAAAATAAAATGTAAAATTATAACATATGGATTTAATGAAAATGCAGATATTCGTATTTCTGGTTATCAACAACATGCTTTTCTTGGAAAATTTACATTAATTATAAAAAAACATATAGAATTAAATATCAAATTAAATATTCCAGGTAAACACAATGCATTAAATGCAGCAGCTTCTGTTGCTTTTTCTATAAGTCAAGGGTTAAAAAATGACGATATAATTTCAGTACTAAAAAATTTTCAAGGTACTTCTAGAAGATTTGAATATCTTGGATATTTTTTAATTAAAAAGAATAAAATTGAAAATAACCGTTTTATGTTAATAGATGATTATGGACATCATCCTACAGAATTATCTAAAACTATTAATACAATTAGAATTAGCTGGCCAAAAAAACAATTAATAATGATATTTCAACCTCATAGATATACAAGGACATATAATCTATATGATGATTTTGTGAAGGTTTTATCAAAAGTTGATGTTCTTTTAATGTTAAATGTATATCCTGCAAATGAAAAATTTATATCTGGCGCAGATAGCTTTTCACTTTGCCAAGATATAAAAAAAATAGGAAAAAATGATGTGCATTTAATTTCAGATCATAATTTTATATTTGATGCACTTATTCCTAAATTAAAAGGAAATGATATTGTTTTAATACAAGGAGCAGGCAATATAGAAAATATAGTAAACAAAAAATTAATTGAAAAAAAAAGAAAATAACAAAATGAAAAAAAAAATAGCAGTTTTATTGGGTGGTACATCTTCTGAAAGAAACATTTCAATAAAATCAGGAAACTCTATAGTTCAAAGTTTATTAAAATCTGGTTTTGATGCATATTCAATTGATACACGTGACTATTCTATTATTAATTTAAAAAAAGATAAATTTGATAAGGCATATATTGCATTACATGGAAAAGGAGGTGAAGACGGTAGTATTCAAGGAGTTCTTGAATATTTAAAGATTCCTTATACAGGAAGTGGAATCATGGCCTCGGCAATATCTATAGACAAATTTAGAACTAAATTACTATGGAAATCTTATAATTTACCAATAGTACCTGATGTTTATATCAAAAAAAAAAATGCAATACCCTTAAACTCTTTTACAATAAAAAAAATATTAAAACTAAAATTTCCAATTTTAATAAAACCAAATAATCAAGGATCTAGTATAGGAATCACGTTAGTATCTTCCATGAAAGAACTTAGTAAAGCTATTGATATTGCTTTCAGCTATAATGATGACATTTTAATTGAAAAATTTATAAAAGGAAAAGAATATACAGTTACTATTCTAAATCAAAAAACATTACCTACTATTCATATTTCTACAAAAAACAATTTTTATGATTATAATGCTAAATATAAATCTTTTTCTACTCAATATTCATGTCCTAGTGGATTAAATATCATACAAGAAAAAAAACTAAAAAAGATAGCAATCTTAGCATGGAATGCATTAAGCTGTAAAGGGTGTGGAAGAATCGATGTTATATTAGACAAGACAAATAAATTTTGGTTATTAGAAGTAAATACGATACCTGGTATGACTAACCGTAGTTTAGTACCGATGGCAGCAAAAGAAGCTGGAATATCATTTGATGAATTAGTTTTATTAATTTTAAATATTAGTAATTAAATTTTTATAAAAAATAAATTAAAAAAAGATTGAAAAATACTAAATTTAAATAGCTAAAATATCATTATATAAAAAATTTATACAAATAATTATAATATTTATATAAATTCAAATATAAAAATTATTAAAGTGAATTTATAATCCAAGAAAATTTTATGTAAAAAATCAAAATTTTTTTAAGTATTAAATTTCATTATAACATGAATATAAAAAATAAAAAAGTTTAGTTTCATTAAAAAAAGAAACAACTAAAGAAATATAGTACAGGCCAAAGAACAATGATTATATCAAAAGATAGAAAGTTAGTAGTCGGATTAGAAATTGGTACTACTAAAGTTGTCACTTTGGTGGGAGAAATATTAATAAATAATACAGTTAAAATCATTGGATACGGAACATGTTTATCAAAGGGAATTGATAAAGGTAGAGTTAATAATTTAGATACAATTGTTTCCTGTATACGGGAATCTGTTAATAAAGCTGAAATTATGGCTGATTGCCATATTACTTCTGTATATCTTTCTTTATCTAATAAATACATCAATTGTCAAAATGAAATAGGTATAGTTCCAATTTCTGAAGATGAAGTAACAAAAGAAGACTTAGAAAACGTAATACATACTGCAAAATCCGTTCAAATTCCTAATGAGCATCATATATTGCATGTAATTCCTCAAGAATATTCAATTGATCAACAATCTGGAATAAAAAATCCTATAGGTTTATCTGGAGTACGAATGCAAGTAAAAGTACATTTAATTACTTGTGATCAAAATATGTCTAAAAATATTGTTAAAGCTGTAGAAAGATGTGATTTGAAAGTGGATCAAGTTATTTTTTCAGGTCTTGCTTCAAGTAAATCTGTTTTGACTCAAGACGAGCGTAAACTGGGTGTATGTATGATTGACATAGGTGGAGGAACAATAGATTTTACTGTTTATATTGATGGCTCTATACGACATAGCGAAGTTATTCCATATGCAGGAAATATAGTCACTAGTGATATTTCATACGCCTTCAATACTTCTTATTCTAATGCAGAAAATATGAAAATTCAATATGGATCTGCAATAAAACCTCCTTTAGGTTCATCAAAAAATATTGATTGTTCTAATATAAATGGTAATTTTCAAAAAATTTTACAACAAGATGCATTAATAGAAGTTATTGAATCAAGATATATTGAATTATTAACTTTAGTTAATAGTAAAATTCTAAATATACAAAAAAAACTTCATCAAAAAGGAGAAAAATATCAATTATCAAGTGGTATAGTACTTACTGGCGGTGGATCAAACATTGCATTTTTAATTGATTGTTCAGAAAAAGTGTTTCATAAAAAAGTACGAATTGCTAAACCATTAAATATTTCAGGATTAGTGGAAAATATAAGTGAACCAAACTATTCTACAGTAGTTGGTTTATTACATTATGGAAAAGAATTTTATATAAATATTGAAAAGAAAAAAAAAGAAATTTCTTTTTTTGAAAAATGGTTTAAACAAATAAATAATTGGTTTAAAAAAGAATTTTAAAAACAATCAACTATACTTAAAACTCTATAAAATAAAGATAGATAATGGAAACAAATTATGTTTGAACCTTCAGAATTAAGCAACAACGCAATAATTAAAGTAATTGGTGTTGGAGGTGGTGGTGGAAATGCAGTTGAGCATATGGTTAGAGAACGTATTGAAGGCGTTGAATTTTTTGCTGTGAATACTGATGCACAAGCGTTAAGAAAAATAGAGGTAGAACAAACTATACAAATAGGTAACAATATAACTAAAGGATTGGGCGCAGGGGCTAATCCAGAAATTGGACGCACTTCAGCAGAAGAAGATAAAGAATTATTGAAATCTGCTTTAGATGGTTCTGATATGGTATTTATAGCAGCTGGAATGGGAGGAGGTACTGGTACTGGAGCAGCACCTGTAGTAGCAGAGATTGCAAAAGAACTAGGTATTTTAACTGTTGCTGTAGTAACAAAACCTTTTAATTTTGAAGGTAAAAAAAGAATGATTGTTGCTGAACAAGGTATTGTTGAATTATCAAAATACGTAGATTCTTTAATTACTATTCCTAATGATAAGTTGCTAAAAGTTTTAAATAGAGGAATTTCTTTACTTGATGCTTTTAGTGCTGCTAATAACGTGTTAAAAGGAGCTGTACAAGGTATTGCTGAATTAATTACAAGACCCGGTTTAATGAACGTAGATTTTGCAGATGTACGCACTGTAATGGTAGAAATGGGATATGCAATGATGGGAACTGGAATATCTGCAGGAGAAAATCGTGCAGAAGAAGCAGCTGAAATAGCTATATCTAGTCCTTTATTAGAAGATATAGATCTGTCTGGAGCACGTGGTGTATTAGTTAACATCACTGCTGGTTTTGATTTGAAATTAGATGAATTTGAAACAGTAGGAAATACTATTAGATCTTTTGCTTCTGATAACGCTACAGTAGTTATAGGAACTTCTTTAGATCCTGATATGAATGATACTCTTCGAGTAACAGTTGTTGCTACAGGTATTGGAATGGAAAAATGTTCAGATGTTAATCAAATAAAAAATAAATCTTCTAGAGAATTATTAATGGATTACCGATATCAATATTTAAACGTTTCTCCAAAAAAAATAGATAAAAAAACAACCAAAAAAGAAATAACGGAATCAGAAAATAAAATAAACAAGGAAACAGAATATTTAGATATTCCATCTTTTCTTCGTAAAAGATCAGATTAATTTATCAATATCATTAAAATATATTTTTAAAAAAACAAATTAAGTATTAATTCAATATATTGTTATATTAATAACCTGTGCCAATAACAAAAGAATATTTATTGGCGCATGGACGTAAGTATTGATTATAAACAAAAACATAAAACATATAAAAAATTTTAATTTATGATAAAATAAATATTTTATATATTTTGAGAATTAGAATGAACAATCAATATAAAAAATATATTAGTTTTACTAAAAGAGCAGCAAAAAAAATAAAAAATCTTATTGAAACGAAAAAAAACAATAATTTAAAATTAAGAATATATATAAGTGGAGGAGGATGTAGTGGGTTTCAATATCAATTTATTTTTGATGAAACAATAAATAAAAATGATATTATAATTACGCAATCAAATGTTTCATTAATCGTTGATCCTATTAGTTCGCAGTATTTATATGGAGGTCAGATAGATTATTTAGAAAACTTAGAAGGTTCTAAATTTATAGTATCTAATCCTAATGCAAAAAACACTTGCGGATGCGGCTCATCTTTCAGTATATAAAAAACACTAATGATTAATTTTGTTTAATAATAAAATATATAATAATATAAATATGAAAATTGGAATAATAGGTGCAATACGTCAAGAAATTGAAATAATAAGAAAAATAATACATCCATATAAAAAAAAAAAAATAGGCCATTGTAAAATTTATATAGGATTTTTTAAAGAAAACCGTATTTTTTTAATACAATCAGGCATAGGGAAAGTTTCTGCTAGTATCGCATGTATGATTTTAATTAACTTATGTAAAATAGATATTATAATCAACAGTGGCTCTGCTGGAAGTTTAATTCCATCATTAAATATTGGTGACGTCATTATTCCAAAAAAAATATGCTATTACGATGTAGACTTAACAAATTTTGGTTATGATATAGGACAAATACCAAAGCATCCAAAGGAATTTATTATTAGCGAAAAAATACATACTTTTTTTAAAAGTATTACTAAAAAATTTCAATTAAAATTTAAAACAGGACTAATTATTAGTGGAGATTCGTTTATCAATGGAAATTCATGTATAAAAAAATTAAAAAATCGATTTTCTTCTGCAATAGCTGTTGAAATGGAATCAGCTGCAATAGCACAAGTATGCTATCAATTTTCGATTCCTATGATCATTATAAAATCTATCTCTGATTTATCTGATAAAAATGCCACTTTAAATTTTAAAAAAAATATTAATACTGCATCTTTTCAATCTTCAAAAATAGTGAAAATACTTTTAAAAAGTATAATAAATATATAAAAGTTTTATATAATTAACTTAATAAAGTTAGCATTCTTGCAATATTTTTGATAATCTTATCGAAGATATTTTGTAAAAATGTTTTTATTCTTTAAAAAACGTTCTTTTAAAGTACTGCATTTGAGTATATATCATAATTTTTTAATTAAAAAAGTTAGATAAACTTTAAATAATTAATATATTTTTATAAAGTCACTTTCCTTTTTTTAAAAATCTAAACATAAAATCTATTATTGCAATATACTTATAATTTTATATTAATTGCAAAACTATCTATAAATATTATATTTTATAGGATACAAAAATAATACCATGGCTGACAAAAAAATATGGCATGAAAAACTCTATTGTCATCTTGGACAACATTTTTTAATTGATAAATTATTATACAAAAACAAAACTGATTATCAAGAAATAATGATTTTTGAAAATTCTTTTTTTGGTAAAATTATGGTAATAGATGACATCGTTCAAACAACCGAAAAAGATGAATTTATATATCATGAAATGTTAACTCATATTCCTATATTTTCTCATGGTTCAATAAAAAATGTATTAATAATAGGAGGTGGAGATGGAGGTATACTTCGAGAAGTATGCAGGCATAAAAATATTGAAAGTATTACAATGGTTGAAATTGATAGAAACGTTGTTGAATTATGTAAAAAATTTTTTCCACGCCACAATAATAATTCTTATAAAGATTCTCGTTTAAAATTAATCATTGATGATGGTTTGAACTTCATCAAAAAAACAGAAGAAAAATTTGATTTAATAATATCAGATTCAACAGATCCTATTAAATATGGTAAAAATTTATTTTCATCAGAATTTTATTTTCATTGTAAAAATAGTCTTGATAAAAATGGTATTTTTGTGGCACAAAATGGTGTATTTTTTCTTCAAAAAAATGAATCTATTCTTGCTTTTAAAAAATTGAAAAAATATTTTCATGATACTCGATTTTATCACGCAACTATTCCAACATATTATGGCGGAATAATGATGTTTGCATGGGGTAGTAATAATATAGAATTGCGTAAAAATAGTCTCAAAAACTTACAATCGCGTATAAAATATACAAAATTAGATTTTAATTACTATAATGCTAAAATTCATATAAGCAGTTTTTATTTACCTCAATATATTCTTAATGAATTAGACGAAAATTAAAATCCTTTCATAGGAGAGTAATTAAATTGCAAAAACTAAAATTATACGGCTTTAATAATTTAACTAAAAGCCTAAGTTTTTGTATATATGATATTTGCTATGCGAATAATAATGATTCACGTAATAGTTATATTTCTTATATTGATGAACAATACAATGCTATTAGATTAACTAAAATATTAAGAAAAACTTGCTCAATTATTGGCGCTAATGTTTTAAACATATTCCATCAAGACTATGAACCACAAGGTGCAAGTGTAACTATCTTAGTATGTGAAGAACCAATAAATAATATAGATAAAATTAATATTTTAAATGATAATATTATATCATCTTCTGTTGTTGCTCACTTAGATAAAAGTCATATATGTGTGCATACATACCCGGAAAGTCATCCTCAAAGTGGAATTTGTACTTTTCGGGCAGATATTGAAATTTCAACATGTGGAATTATATCACCTCTTAATGCTTTGAATTATCTTATACATAAATTAGAATCTGATATTGTAACTATTGAATATCGTGTTAGAGGATTTACCCGAGATACTAATGGTATAAAACATTTCATTGATCATAAAATAAATTCTATTCAAAATTTCATGTCTGATAATATAAAATCAATGTATGACATGATCGATGTAAACGTATATCAAGAAAATATTTTTCATACTAGAATGTTATTAAGAGAGTTTAATTTAAATAATTATCTATTCAATATTAATTTAAAAGATTTAAAAAAAGAAGAACAGTCTTATATAATAAATTTATTATGGAGGGAGATGAGAGAAATATATTATGGTCGAAATATATCGACTCAAGAATTTAACTCATAGATCTAATCTAGATTAACAATTAATATAATTAATATTTAATCTTTCTAAGATGTCATTTTTTAAAAAATTTGTTACTTTCTAATTCTAAATTTTATATTTATAAAAATTTTTAAGTTATCTAATAAAAAAATTCATTAGATAACTTAAAAAGTTATTTTTTAGATTTAAAATTCAACAAATCTGTTACAGTACCTTGAAAAACTTCTGCAGATAAACCAATTGATTCATGTAAAGTAGGATGAGAATGAATAGTTAATGCAATGTCTTCTGCATCACATCCCATCTCAATTGCAAGAGTCACTTCGCCAATTAATTCACCGGCGTTTGTACCTACAATAGAACCACCTATAATTTGATTGTTATTTTTATTAAAAATTAATTTTGTCATACCCATAATAGAATTAGAAGCTATAGCTCTTCCAGAAGCACACCAAGGAAAAATCGCAACTTCATAATCTATATTTTTTGACTTAGCTTCTTTTTCATTTAATCCTACCCAAGCAATTTCTGGTTCAGTGTATGCAACAGATGGAATTACTTTTGGTTCAAAATAATGGTTTTTACCAGAAATTACTTCTGCTGCAATATGTCCTTCATGTATGCCCTTATGTGCTAACATAGGTGGACCTGTTACGTCACCAACAGCATAAATATGAGGTATATTTGTTTTTAATTGTTTGTTTGTCTCAATAAATCCAAAACTATTAATTTTTAATCCTATTTTATCTAATCCTAGTTGATTAACATTGGGAATTCTTCCAATTGCTAACAATATTGCATCATAAGATATATTTTCTTTATTAATATTATTTTCTATCATCTTCACCATTAAAGAATTTTCTGTAATATTAACTTTATCTATGTGAGTATTTAATATTAAATTAAATCTATTATTAATAGACTTTTTATATATGTTACTAATATCTTGATCTACTGAAGGTAAGAAATGTTTAAAACGATCAATTACATCAACTTTTGAACCTAATGCACTGTATATTGTAGCCATTTCTAAACCAATAATGCCTGCACCTATAATTAAAAAACGGTTGGGTACATTTTTTAATCTTAAAGCATCAGTTGAGTCCCAAATTCTTTTGTCATTATGAGGAATAGAAGGAATTTTAATAGGTTGTGAACCTGTTGCAATAATGGCATTTTCAAAAAAAACAGTAAATACGTCTTCTTTATTTTTTACTAAAATACTTTTATCAGTATCAAAAATAGCATTTCCTTGAATGATTTTTATCTTTCTTTTTTTTCTCATACTTGATAAACCATCAGTCAACTTATTAATAATACTTTCTTTCCAATTTCTAATTTTTTCAATATTAATTACTGGAGAATTAAATGATACACCTGTTTTATCTAGTTCTTGTGCTTCTTTAATTACTTTAGCTATATGTAATAAAGTTTTTGAGGGAATACAGCCTACATTTAAACATACACCACCTAACTTATCATGGCGTTCGATTAAAATAGTATCTAAGCCTAAATCCGCACAACGAAAAGCTGCAGAATAACCAGCTGGGCCTGCTCCAATAACAACAACTTGTCCATAAATTTTTTGATGCATTATAACCTCTTAAAAATAAATTTAAATAAATTTTTTATTAATATATAATAAGTTACATAATTAAAAAATGCATATTAGAAAGTAATTTGCCAATAAATATAATAAAACGTGCTGCATCAGCTCCATTAATTACACGATGATCATAAGATAAAGATAATGGCAACATTAAAGAAGGAATAAATTCTTTACCATTCCATAATGGTTTTACATTAGATTTTGAAATTCCAAGAATAGCTACTTCAGGTGCATTAATAATTGGAGAAAACCAACTACCTCCAATTCCACCTAAGTTAGAAACTGTAAAAGATCCCTTTGTCATATCAGATTGATTTAATTTTTTTTTCCGTGCTTTTTCTGAAAGAAATATTAATTCAGAAGATAGTTCTTGAATACTTTTTTTATTAACATTTTTTAATACAGGTACAAATAAACCATCTTTTACGTCTACAGCAACTCCTATATTAATGTATTTTTTCAAAATAATTTTTTTATCATTAGACAAAGAGCTATTAAAAAGAGGAAATTTTTCTAATGCAAAAGCGACTGCTTTTAATATAAATACTAGTATTGTAACACTATTATTTTCGCTATTTTCAGAATTGTATGTTTGACGAAATTTTTCTAAAACCGTAATATCACACTCATCAAATTGTGTTACATGAGGTATATTTTTCCAATTTTTTTCTAAATTATTACCAGTAACTTTTTGAAGTTTACTTAGTTCAATTTCTTTTATATCTATTTCATTCAGATAATTAGAATTAAGTATATGATTTTTATTTGATTTTTTGGATTTAAATTGCTTTATATATAATTCTACATCTTCTTTTAAAATGCGATTTTTAGGACCAGTTGGAATAATATTATCTAATTCAATATTTAAATTTCTTGCTAAACGTCTTACAACCGGAGTTGCATGCACAAAAACATTTTTTTCAAAATAATCAGATTTAACAGAAATTTTTTTATTTGATATTTTTTTTTCTATATCTAGAAAATCTTTATCTTTATTCTCTACATTAACATTCATATGATTAGAATTTAAAATCATTAAAACAGAAGATGTTTTAACTTTATCTCCAATATTTATATGAATATTCTTTACAATTCCTGATATAGGTGATGGTATTTCCATAGAAGCTTTTTCTCCTTCTACAGTTACTAATCCTTGTTCTAGTTCTATCTTTTCATCTATTTTTACTAATATTTCTATAACTTCTACTTCTTCTAAACCAATATCAGGCATTTTTACTTCAATATCCACTGTTTTTACCTCTTAAGCTAAACGCGGATTAATTTTGTTAACATTAATATTAAATTTAACAATTGCATCTTCTACTACTTTAGTTTTAATACTATTTAATTTTGCTAATAAATTTAAAGCAGCTACTACAATGTAATGAGCATTAACTTCAAAATGATTGCGTAATTTATCACGACTATCTGAACGACCAAAACCATCTGTCCCTAAAACATAATATTCTTTAGCTGGAATATAATGACGAATTTGTTCTGCAAATAATTTCATATAATCAGTTGCTGCAACAGCAGGATTATCATTCATTACTTGTTTAATATATGCTATTTTATTTTTTTTATTAGGATGTAACATATTCCATCTTTCACAATCTTCACCATTTCTAGCTAATTCTGTAAAAGACGTGACACTATAGATATATGTTGTTATGGAATAATTTTTTAATAAAATTTCCGCCGCTTCACAAACAGAACGTAGAATAGCACCAGAACCTATTAACTGTATTTTTGACATTGTACCACGTAAAGTTTTTAATTTATAAATACCTTTACAAATACCTTCTTCTACATTTTTAGGCATAGCTGGCATGTGATAATTTTCATTGATTGTAGTAATATAATAATATATATTTTCTTGTAGCGGACCATACATACGTCTTAATCCATCTTGTATAATTACAGCAACTTCATAAGCAAAAGCAGGATCATAAGATATACAATTAGGAATTGTTAAAGATTGTATATGACTATGTCCATCTTCATGCTGTAATCCTTCACCATTTAAAGTTGTTCTTCCTGAAGTACCCCCAATTAAAAACCCTCTTGCTTGCTGATCTCCAGCAGCCCAAAACAAATCTCCTATTCTCTGAAATCCGAATATTGAATAATAAATATAAAATGGAATCATAGGAAAATCATTTGTACTATAAGAAGTTGCAGCAGCTAACCAAGACGCAGCTGCACCTAATTCATTTATTCCTTCTTGTAATATTTGACCTTTTTTTGACTCTTTATAATAAGCTAATTGTTCACGATCTTGAGGAACATATTTTTGACCTTTAGAACTATAAATACCAATTTTTCGAAACAATCCTTCCATTCCAAAAGTACGTGCTTCATCAGCGATAATTGGAACTATTAAATCTTTTATAAAATTATTTTTTAAAATGATATTTAAGACACGTACAAAAGCTATAGTTGTGGAAATATCTTTATTTTGTTCTTCTAACAATGCTTTAAAATCTGTTAAATCTGGTAAGATAAGTTTATGAGTAAACCTAGATAAACGAAAAGGAATATAACCTCCTAATTTTTTTCGTTGGGCATGTATATAACAATATTCTTCAGAATATTTTTTAAAAGTAACATATGGCAATTTATTTAAGTCACTATTAGATACAGGAATATTAAAACGATCTCGAATATATGTTATTCCACTAATGTTTATCTTTTTTATTTGATGGGCAATATTTTTACCTTCTGCAGCAGTTCCCATACCATATCCTTTTACGGTATGTGCTAAAATAACTGTTGGTTTTTCTTTTTTTTCCTTCGCTTTTTTTAAAGCGTTAAACATTTTTTTAGGATCATGTCCTCCCCTGTTTAATTTCCATATTTCTTCATCAGTCATATGTTCAACTAATTCTGATGTTTCTTTATATTTTCCAAAAAAATATTTCCGTACATATGCACCATCTTTGGATTTTAAAGTTTGATAATCACCATCAATCGTCTCATTCATTAACTGAATTAATCTTCCAGATTTGTCTCGTTTTAACAAATTATCCCATCTACTTCCCCATATTACTTTTATTACGTTCCATCCAGCACCATAAAAAAAACTTTCTAATTCGTTTATGATTTTTCCATTTCCTATTACTGGACCATCTAATCTTTGTAGATTGCAATTTATTATAAATATTAAGTTATCTAGTTTTTCACGGACAGCTATAGAAATAGCACCTTTAGATTCTGGTTCATCCATTTCACCATCGCCTAAAAAAGCGTAAACTGTTTGATTTAAAGTATTTTTTAATTCTCTATTTTGCAAATATTTTAAAAACTTTGCTTGATAAATCGCACATAGTGGTCCTAAACCCATGGATACAGTCGGAAATTGCCAAAAATTTGGCATTAATTTAGGATGAGGATAAGAAGATAAACCTTTCCCATCAACTTCTTGTCTAAAATTATTTATTTGTTCTTCTGACAAACGTCCTTCTAAAAAAGAACGTGCATAAACACCCGGAGAAATATGACCTTGAAAATAAACTAAATCACCTCCATCTATTTTATTTTTAGCTTGGAAGAAATGATTAAAACATACTTCATATATTGTTGCTGATGATTGAAAAGATGACAAATGCCCACCTAACTCTAAATTTTTTTTCGACGCACGTAATACCATCATTATCGCATTCCAACGAATGGCAGAAAGAATTCGTTTTTCTAAAATGATATTTCCAGGGTATTCACACTCATCTTCACTAGAGATGGTATTAATATAATCACTAGTAAAAAAAGATCTAAAAAATTCAATTTTATTGATTTTAGATTTTCTTAAAATTTGTTCAATTAAAAAATAAGCTCTTTCACGACCTTCTTCACGAATGACAGATTCAATAGCTTGTATCCAATCACTAGTTTCAATTGGATCTACGTCATCATATAAAGGTTCTGACATGCTATAAATTCCTTATACATTATATGTATTTAAAAACTTGAATTAATATTTAATATAAAATTATCATAAATTATTTCTTAATCAATTTGTAAAAAAAACTTTACATGTATTGTTAAAAAAATCAAATATTAATGATACACTTCTAAAAAAAATCAATAAAATTAACTATGTTGTATATAATTAATTTTATTGATTTTATTAAAAAATAAAAATCTTAAATATAAGATGCTTTATTCTTTAAAAATATTAAAAATACAATTTTCTTGTTCAGTTACTTTTATAAAAGTAGTTCTTTTTGTTAATTCTTTTAATTTCTCTGCACCAACATAAGTACAGGCAGAACGTAGGCCTCCTAAAATATCACGTATAGTAAAATCTACATCACCACGAAAAGGTATTTTTACAGTCTTACCTTCAGAAGCTCGATATCCTCGCATTTCTCCTGTATAACGTTGCATTGCAGCAACAGAGCTCATTCCATAAAATAACATATATTTTTTAGATTTTTTTTCTACTATATCTCCTGAACATTCATTGTGACCTGAAAGCATACCACCTAACATAACGAAATCAGAACCTGCACCAAAAGCTTTAGCAATATCTCCAGAAACAGAACATCCTCCATCACTAATAATTTGACCTTTTAATCCATGTGCTGCATCAGCACATTCTATAATAGCTGAAAGTTGAGGATAACCAACACCAGTTTTAACTCTTGTAGTACATACTGAACCTGGTCCGATACCAACTTTAACTATATCTGCTCCAGAAATTATTAATTCTTCAACCATTTCTCCAGTAACAACATTGCCAGCACAAATAATTTTATCAGGAAAGCATTCTCTTATTAACTTTAAAAAAGAAACAAAATGTTCAGAATAACCGTTGGCAACGTCAATACAAATATATTTCAATTCAGAAGATAATAAAAAAATTTTTTTAATTTTTATAAAATCCTCTGTAGATATTCCAATTGACACAATTACATGATTTAATATATCTTTAGAAGATAAAATAACAAAATTTTTCCAATCTTCAAGAGAATAGTATTTATGTATTGCTGTAAGTATCTTGAAATTAGATAAAGATCGTGCCATTTGAAAAGTCCCTATTGTATCCATGTTTGCAGCAATAATAGGAATCCCTGACCATATAACAGAAGAATATTTAAAAGAAAAAACACGAATAAGATCAACTTGAGAACGACTTTTTAATGTAGAACGTTTAGGTCTGATTAAAACATCTTTAAAACCCAATTTAACACCTTCTTCAATACGCATAAAAATAGCATCCTAATTTAAATGTATAATATAAATATTAAAATGACGGAAAATAATACTTATTAAAAGAATATGACTTATATTGTAGCACTTACTGGAGGCATTGGTAGTGGAAAAACTACAGTCTCTAATAGTTTTAAAAAAATAGGTATCAATGTTATTGATACCGATGTGATTGCAAAAAATATAATAAAAAATAATTATCAAATATCAAATTCTATTAAAAAAAAATTTGGAAAAAAAATATTAAACTCAAATAATTTAATTGATAGACTTTTACTTAGAGAGTATGTTTTTAACAATAAAAATTATAGATTATGGCTAGAAAACTTATTACATCCAAAAATTTATCAAGAAAGTAAAAATCAAATAAAACTTATTAAATCAAATTGGTGCCTTTGGGTAGTACCTCTACTCATTGAAAAAAATCTAGAAAAAAAACCAAACAGAATTCTTTTAGTAGATACAACTATAAAAAATCAAATAAAACGTATCATGAAAAGAGATAATATAAATCTACAAACAGCAAAAAAAATTATTGCATTACAAGCAAGTAGAAAAAAAAGAATTTCTGTATCAGACGATATTATTTTTAATAAACATAGCATTTATAAAATAAATAAGTATGTTTATTATTTTAATTCTTTTTATTCATATTTATCGAAAATGAATAATCAAAAAAAAATAAAAAACATAAAAAAAAATTATTTAACAAAATTTTACTAACATATTTAACTATTTTATTTTTAAATATGTTTTAATATTTTTTTATATGGAAGCATCAAAAATATTGGCATTATTCTTAAGTGAATTTAAAACGTTGAAATTTGTCTGTGGAAATTCGTAGGGATTTAAATTATAGACAAATTCCCAAAGATAAAAATATCCTTCTTTACTATAAGGTTCTCCTTTTCATTTATATATTAAAAAAAAATATAATTTTAAAATTGTTTTAACATTAACATATTTGTTATATTGAAAAAATTTAAATTTTAATATTGTAATACCAACTTCTTCTGATAATTCTCTTTTTAATGCATGTATTATATTTTCATGTCTTTTAATTTTTCCACCTGGAAATTCCCATAAATTTTGTTTACACTTTCCTTTTGTTATATAAATCTTTTTTTTTTATAATAATTCCAATTGCTGCATTAATATATTTCATTTAATATTTTCCTATAAAAAAACTATTTTAATTACTTATTTTAAGAATTAAGTTTTTATAAAATACCGTGACAATGCTTGTATTTTTTTCCTGAACCACAAATACAAAGTATATTTCGACTAATTTTAATATTATGAAAAATTGGTGGTGATATTAAATGTTGATGCGCATTAATATATTTTTTTGCATAAGATAAGTTAATTTTACTAAGAAAAGAAACTACCTCGTATTTTAATAATTCTAACATGTTAGAAAACATATTAAAAGATTCGCGTTTATATTCTTGCTTGGGATCTTTTTGAGCATAACCCCTTAAATGAATACCTTGTCTTAAATAATCTATAGCTGATAAATGATCTGTCCAAAGAGAGTCTAAAGTTTGCAACATAATAAATTTTTCTATTGTTCGCAAATTTTTTTCACCAATTAACTTTTCTTTATTTTTATAATTAATTCTTGCAAAATCAATAATTTTCTCTGTAATATCTTTACTTGTCAAACTAGAATCTATATTAAACCAACTAGAAACAGGCACATTCAAATGAAAATCAAGATTTAACTTTTTTTCTAAACTGATAATATTTTTTATTTCTTTTACTTTTATACCAGAAAGATAAGTATTAATAGTACTAATTAAAACATCTGATAAAATGTCATTAATAATATTTTGTATATCTTTTGCATCAATTAACTTATTACGTTGAGAATAAATCACACAACGCTGTTCATTAATAATATCATCATATTCTAGTAATTGTTTTCTAATATCAAAATTTCGATTTTCTACTTTTTTTTGAGCATTTTCTATAGCTTTTGTCACCCAAGGATGCTCAATGGCTTCATTAAAAGACAATCCTATTTTTCGCATCATATGAATAATTTTATCTGAAGCAAATATTCTCATTAAGGTATCTTCCATAGAAAGATAAAAACGAGAAGAACCACTATCTCCTTGACGACCAGAACGTCCGATTAACTGATTATCAATACGACGTGATTCATGACGTTCAGTACCAATTATATGTAGACCACCTAATGAAACAATTAAATCATGCTGTTCTTGCCATTTTTTTTTAATTTGTTCAATTAAATGTGGGGTTTTATCTATATATTTATTTAATTCTGCATCTAAATTACCACCAAGAACTATATCCGTACCCCGTCCTGCCATATTAGTCGCGATTGTTACAGCTTTAGATTTACCTGCTTGTGCTATAATCTCAGCTTCTTTAGCATGAAATTTAGCGTTTAAAACACTATGTTTAATATTCAATTTTTTTAATTCTTTAGAAATAATTTCTGATTTTTCAATAGAAACTGTTCCAACTAGTACAGGTTTATTTGATTTTATACATTCTTGGATATCTTTAATAATAGAATTAATTTTTTCTTTTTCAGTTATATAAACTAAATCAGGTAGATCTTTACGAATCATAGGTCTATTTGTTGGTATAACAACAGTATCAAGGTTATAAATAGAACTAAATTCAAAAGATTCAGTTGCAGCAGTTCCTGTCATACCAGCAATTTTTTTATATAAACGAAAATAATTTTGAAAAGTAATAGATGCCAGTGTTTGATTTTCATTTTTTATAGAAACGTTTTCTTTTGCTTCTATTGCTTGATGTAATCCATCTGACCATCTTCTTCCTGGCATAGTACGTCCTGTATGTTCATCTACGATAATTACATTATCATCTTTTACAATGTAATCTACGTTTCGAATAAATAATTTATGAGCACGAAGTGCAGATAAAACATGATGCATTAATATTATATTATTTGAAGAATATAAAGAGTCATTTTTTACCATTAATTTTCTATCAAACAAAATTCTTTCAATTTCAATTAATCCTCTTTCTGTTAAATGTACTTGTCTTGATTTTTCGTCAATAAAAAAATGTCCTTTTCCTTGAAAAAAATCCGAATCTTCCTGTTTTTGAAAAACTAAAAAAGGTACAATTTTATTAATTTCTTTATATATCTCAGAACTATTTTCTGAAGGTCCTGAAATAATTAAAGGTGTTCTAGCTTCATCTATTAAAATAGAATCTACTTCGTCTACTAATGCATAATTTAATCCTCTTTGAACTCTTTCTTCAGCAGAGAAAATCATATTATCACGTAAATAATCAAAGCCATATTCATTATTTGTACCGTACGTAATGTCAGATAAGTAAGCATTTTTTTTAGATATAAAAGACATTTCAGACAAATTCAAACCAACTTTTAAATCAAGAAATTGAAATAATGGAGTGTTTTTTTCAGCATCTCTACGAGCTAAATAATCATTCATAGTTACTATATGAACACCTTTCCCAGATAATGCATTTAAATAAGCTGGTAATGTAGAAGTTAACGTTTTTCCTTCACCTGTTCGCATTTCTGCAATACATTGATTATTTAACACTATTCCACCAAGTATTTGAACATCGAAATGACGCATATTAAAAACACGTTTACTGGCTTCTCTAACTGTAGCAAAAGCTTCTGGTAGTAAATTTTCTAAGGTTTCGCCATTATTTAATCGTAAACGAAATAATTTTGTGTTATTTTTTAACCTTTCATCTGAAAAATTCTTAAAAGTTTTTTCTAGTTTATTAATAGAAAATACTATTTTTTCAAATTTATTTAAAATACGATTGTTACGATTACCAAATATTTTAGTAAAAATTTTGATTAACATACTATAATTCTCATATTAAAAATTTTTGAATTAAATGATATTTTTCAAAAATTTTTTATTATTTTTAAATACTTTTATTATTTTTTAAGTTAAATTTTACATATAAATTCAATAAAAAATAGCAATTAATAAGACATTGATAATGTTTTTTATAAAATAAATAAAAAAATAAAATTTGCAATTTTACTATAAAAATAAATCTTTCAACCAAAATAAAAGAGAATTTTTTTTATTTTCAATGCTTGAAAAATATTTTAATAACTTTCTTTTATGACAAATTTTTTGATTATTTATAGACCATATAGGTATATACCTATTATTCTCATTATTTTTTTCACAAAATAATTTCCCTGAATTATCAACATAAAACATATCAATATTTCTCGGAGTTTTTAAAACTAAAATTTTTGGATGTTGATACTCAAGATATTTTTGATAAATTCGCATAGCACCAGAAGAACTATATAATCTAGTCGTTTTATTATTATCTCTTCCTATCCAAGTAATAACTACTTGTTTTCCATCAATACCTACAAACCAATTATCTACTAAATTATTTGTCGTTCCAGTTTTTCCTGCTAAATTAATATTTTTGAAAGCTTGTCCTAATGATTTTGCTGTTCCGCTTTTTATAACTTGTTGCATAGCAAACATTGTTAAATAAGAAGCTTCAGAAGAAATTATATGTTTTGATTCAGGTAAACTCTGATACAATACTTTACCATCATTAGAGACAACTGATCTAACTGAAGATAATGATGATTTATATCCATTATTAGCAATAATCTGAAAAACTTGTCCTATCTCAATTGGAGTTAAATTAATAGCTCCTAAGGATATCGATGGAAAGGGAGTAAGATATTTTTTAGAAACACCTAAACGAAACCAACTATCAATTAATGTTTTTAATCCTATATCTAGACTTATATTTACTGTTGGTATATTGATTGATTTAACTAAAGCATCTAATAACATTACTTTTCCACTAAAACGATAATTATTATTATTTGGAGACCAATATTCTCCATTATCTAATTTTACTATAATAGGTTTATCAGAAATCCAAGTATTTAAATTATACTTGTTTGGTTGGGATAAAGCAGTTAAATATGTTATTGGTTTAGATAGAGAACCAATAGAACGACGTGCATTTAAAGCACGGTTATAACCATTAAACTTTGGATTAGCACTTCCAATAAGTGCTTGTATTTCTCCGGTAAATTTATCTATAACAATCATGGCAACTTCTAAGTCTTTTAATCTTTTTTGTTTTTTTAATCTAGATATTTCTATTTTTACAGCTGTTTCTACTGAATTTTGTGACAGAGAATCTAAAGTTGTAAAAATTTTTAAACCTGAAAAATTTTCAATTGAGTAATTAATTTTTTTTTTTAATTCAGCATATACTAGTTGTACAAAAGAAGGATAAGGTGAAATAATATCACCTTTAGGTTGAATATTTAAAGATCGTTTACATAAATCTTGATATATATCTTTTGTGATATATTTTTGATCATATAATGAAAATAACACCAAATTTCTTCTTTTTAATGCAGAACTAGGATTAGTCCAGGGATTATATAAAGAAGCTCCTTTTACCATTCCTACTAATAAAGCATATTGATCTAAAGTTAATTCATCTATTGGTCGTCCAAAATAATAAATACTAGCAAGTGGAAATCCTCGAATTTGTTCATCACCATCTTGTCCTAAATAAACTTCATTTAAATATAATTCTAAAATTCTATTTTTTGTATAAAAGCAGTCCAAAATTAAAGCCATATACATTTCATTAATTTTTCTTACAATTGAACGAGTATTAGTTAAAAAAAGATTTTTCACAAGCTGTTGAGTAAGAGTACTACCACCTTGTATCATATGTCCTGCCATTATATTGACTAAAAAAGCTCGTCCTATAGAAGATATATTAATACCATCATGTTCATAAAAATGTTTATCTTCAATTGCTAATAGTGTTTTAACTAATATTTCGGGAAATTGATTACGAGAAATAAATATACGTTTTTTTCTTTCAGGAGATTTTAACATAGTAATCAACTTAGGCTCTAAACGAAAAAAACTAAAATCACGATTATTTTCAATATTGGTAATTTTAGTTAAAACATTTTTATTAAAAGACAATCTCGCATAAATTTCATTTTCTTTAATATCGGGAAATTCAAAAGAACGTCGTATAAATTCTATAGTATTATTTTTAATACTATATTCTCCTGGAAGCATAACAGTATCTACTTTTTTATACATGGTATTTTTTAAAAGACTTAAAATCTCTTCTGGTGAATACAAACTACCTGGTTCTAAGTTAATTATACGTCCGTATATTGAAGTAGGAAAATCCCATACTTTTCCATTAATTAATCTACCTATTTTAAAGTATAGATATAATCCATAAAAAACAAATAAAATCAAGGTTAAAAAAGATATCTTTATCAAAATTTTTTTTTTATTATGCGCATTCAGATCTTCCCAAATCATGCTAATAATACGTTTATAAACGTAAATATTTATTTTAAAGTAAATTTACTAATATTGATTTTTTTATATAAAAAAAATAGGATTGTGTGTTTTTATTGGTAAATTAAACTTTGAAGGATATTCTACACACATTAAATATAAACCTTTAGCTGGAGCCATACTTCCTGCCAGACTTCTATTCTTCTTTTTTAATAATTCTTGCATCCAAAAATTTTTTTTTTTAAATACCCAATTTCAATTAAAGAACCAACTATGTTTCGAACCATGTGATATAAAAAAGAATTAGCTGTAATATCAATTATTATCCAATCATGAATACGCTGAACATTTAATTTTATAATTTTTCTCCAAGGAGAATTTGATTGACAATTAAAAGCTCTAAAAGATGTAAAATCATGCTCTCCTAATAAAAATTGTGCTTCAAAATTCATTTTATTTACATCTAGTTTTCTATAAACATGATTTACTCTATTCTGAAAAATAGCAGAACGAAAATTATGATTATATATTATATAACGATAAGAACGTGTAATTGCACTATAACGAGAATGAAATTCTTCTGAAATCTCTTTTGCCCAAAGAATAGAAATATATTTAGATAAATAACTATTTACTCCTGTTGTCCAAGATGTTATCTTTCGAACAGCTGTAGTATTAAAATGTATTACCTGTCCTATACTATGAACTCCGGCATCAGTTCTCCCTGCAGATATTACTTCTATTTTGTGATTAGCAATTATAGATAATGCTTTTTCTATTTCTTCTTGAATACTAGGTACATTTTTTTGACGTTGCCATCCATGATAAAAAGTTCCATCATATTCAACTCCTAAAACTATTTTTTTCATATATTATTTTTATACCATTTTAAAAAATAGTATTTTATAAAATATTTATACAAAATGTATATTATTTTATTATAAAGGTAATATATATTATATATTTTAAGATAAAATAAATATTTTTTAAAAAACTAGCATTTTATAAAAAAATATTTAAATATAGTTTGTATTAAAATTATTTATTATAATAAATAATATTACTATATATATGTAAAAAAAAATAATACACATAATAATATATATTATAAAAAAATATTTTTAAAAATATTTTTTTAAATAAATTAAAAACAATCATATATAAAAAATTCCCCTATTTAAAAACATATTTAATATGAAATTTTTCGCACATATACTATCTCGGAGAGAGCTATGGAAAAAGAAAAAAATAAAAAAACATCATCTTTAAATGTTCTTTCTATTGCTGGTTTAAAACCTTATCAAAAAAAAATAGACGAACAATATATGAATGAAGATCAAATGTTGCACTTTTATAAAATCCTTAAAACATGGAAAAATCAATTAAAAGTTGAAATTAACCATACTCTACTCTATATACAAGATAAAGCTACTAATTTTCCTGATCCTATTGATCGAGCAACACAAGAAGAAGAATTTAGCTTAGAATTGCGAAATCGAGATCGTAGTCGAAAACTAATTAAAAAAATTGAAATCACTTTAAAAAAAATAAAAGAAAAAGATTTTGGTTACTGTAATTCTTGTGGTATTGAAATTGGAATTCGTCGTTTAGAAGCTAGACCTACTGCTAATCTTTGCATAGATTGTAAAACATTAGCAGAAATTAGAGAAAAACAAATGACTGGTTGATGATAAATATTTTATAAAAGTTAAAATTTTTTAATAAGGATACTCGATTTTTTACATTATTCCGAGTATCCTCTATTTTATTAAAATGTATAAGATTAACATTACAAGTTTAATCAAATTAAGGTGAATATGGAAAATATAACTATATCTAAATTAAATTATTGGAAAGTCCATAAAAAAAAATTTGCAGCTATTACAGCTTATGATTTTAGCTTTGCTAAATTATTTTCCAATCAAGGAGTTCCCGTTATACTTGTAGGTGACTCTCTTGGAATGACTATACAAGGTAATAGTTCTACATTACCAGTAAAAGTTAAAGATATTGAATATCATACAAAAGCAGTAAGAAAAGGAGCTCCAAATGTTTTTTTATTATCTGATCTACCCTTTATGTCTTATTATGAAACAAAAATAGCACTTAAAAACACTGCTAAAATTATACAATCTGGTGCAAACATGATAAAAATAGAAGGTGGGAAATGGTTGATAAAAATTATTAAGGAATTATCTGAAAGATCAATATTAGTATGTGGTCATATAGGTCTAACACCTCAATCATTTAATTATTTAAGTGGCTACAAAGTACAAGGAAAAGAAAAAAACGATGCAAATAAATTAATAGAAGAAGCTTTTTTATTAGAAGAAGCGGGAATTAAAATGCTCGTAGTAGAATGTATTCCAGCACTATTAGCAAAGCAAATAACAGAAAATTTATCTATTCCCGTTATTGGAATAGGAGCAGGTAGTAATACAAATGGACAAATTCTAGTAATGCAAGACTTATTAGGGATAACTGAAGGGAAAACACCTAAATTTTCAAAAAACTTTCTTTCTGAAAGTGGCAGCATTCAAAATGCTATTCAAAGATATATAAAAGAAGTAAAAAATAGTCTTTATCCTAATAATATGTATAGCTATTAAAAAATAGAGTGATAAATATATGTATCTAATTAGAACAGTAAACGCTTTACATAAAAAAATACAACTACTAAAAAAAACTAAAAATACAATAGGATTAATACCTACAATGGGTAATTTGCATGATGGTCATATAAAGTTAATTTTATTGTCAAAAAAATATGCGGATATTATTATTGTAAGTATCTTTATTAATCCTATGCAATTTAATAATTTATTAGATTTACAAAATTATCCTAAAACTTTTAAAGAAGATTATCAAATTTTACAAAACATTGGTGTAAACATTATGTTTTTTCCTAATGTCAATGATATTTATCCAAATGGTATAAAAAATCAAACGTTTGTTGAAGTACCTAAATTATCAAAAGTGGTAGAAGGTCAATCGCGACCAGGACATTTTAAAGGGGTTACAACAATAATTTCTAAGTTATTTAATATAATACAACCTAATTTTTCTTTTTTTGGAGAAAAAGATTACCAGCAATTATTAATAATAAAAACTCTTGTAAAAGAACTAAATTATATGATAAAAATCATTAGCTTACCCACAATAAGATTAAAAAATGGACTAGCTTTAAGTTCAAGAAATAATAATTTGACTGTGGAACAAAAAAAAATAGCACCTTATTTATATAAAATTATACAAAAAACCTCAAAAAAAATTATCACACAAAACATTGAAAATAGAAAAAAAATTATTGATGAATCTAGATTTTCTTTAATAAAAAAAGGTTTTTTAATAGATATTTTTGATATATACGACCGTAACACACTAAATTTGTCATCTGAAAAAAGCAAAAAAATAATTATCCTTGCATCAGCATGGTTAGGTAAAACTCGTTTAATTGATAATAAAAAAATTTTTTAATTAATTAAAGATTTATTATTTTTTAAAAATTACTTTTCCTATATACGGTAGATAACGGTAGGATTGAGCGTAATCAATACCATAACCTACAACAAAATCATCTGGAATAGAAAAACCTATAAAATCAACACTAATATTAACTTCACGACATTCTGGTTTATCTAAAAGAGTACAAATTGATAAAGATTTTGGTTTTCTAAGCTTTAAAATCTCTAATACTTTACTCAAAGTTTTTCCTGAATCAATAATATCTTCTACAATTAATACATTTTTATTATAAATATCTTCATCTAAATCTTTTATAATTTTTACATCGCCACTAGATACTATTCCTCGTCCATAACTAGAAGTAGTCATAAAATCTATTTCATGTTGAATTTTAATTCTACGACATAAATCTGCTATAAAAACAAAAGAACCACGTAGCAATGCAATTAATATCATTGTATTTGTGCTATTTTGATACTTTTTAGTAATTTCTTTACCTAATTTTCGAACACGTATATCCAATTCTTTTTCTGAGATAATAACTTCAATAATATGCTTCATAATATAAAATAAATATTTAATGTGTGTGAATTCAAGTATATTTAAAATTTAAAATAATTGTAGTGATCTTCATTGAAGATACATACAGTATAGTGAATAACTAAATTTATAATATGTAAATAAAAATTAAATATTTATTTTTTTAACTATTGCACTAATAATGATCATTATGTTATAAAAATTAATTAAATAAAAATATTAATGTCTATTTATAGCCTCTTCACTAGAATAACTATTCTAATTATTATAACTAGTCATGATGTGGGGCAAGATCATATATTTTAAAAACCCGCTCATAGCTTAAGGCGGGTTTTTTTATGATATAAATTCAAGGAATAATTAAATATGAAATTACTAAAATTTGGTGGAACTTCATTAGCTAATGCAGAAAAATTTTTATGTGTAGCTGATATTATAGAAAAAAATATTAAATCTGAACAAAGTGCAGTTGTACTGTCAGCACCGGCTAAAATAACTAATTATTTAGTTTCAATTGCAGAAAAAATCATTCAAGATAAAAAAATATTAGAAACTATTAATCTAACAGAAAACGTATTTATTGATTTAATAAAAAATCTTTTGAAAAGACAATCTAATTTTCCTTTTATAAAAACAAAAGAAACTATAAAAAAAGAGTTTAATCGATTAAGGAAAATAGTACATGGAGTTACATTATTAAAACAATGTCCAGATAGCATTCATGCAATAATTATTTCTCGTGGAGAAATACTTTCAGTTTGTATAATGAAAAATATATTACAATCTAAAAATTATGATGTCACTATTATTAATCCTGTCGAAAAGTTTTTATCTGTAGGCAACTATTTAGATTCTACTATTAACATATCTAAATCTAAAAAACGCATTAAAAATATGATAATAAATAAAAATAATGTTATTTTAATGCCAGGTTTTATCGGAGGTAATGAAAAAAAAGAATTAGTAGTACTAGGTCGTAATGGTTCAGATTATTCTGCTGCAGTTTTAGCTGCCTGTTTAGATGCGAATTGTTGTGAAATTTGGACTGATGTTGATGGAGTGTTTACATGTGATCCAAGAAAAGTTTCAGATGCTTATTTGTTAAAATCAATATCATACAAAGAAGCAATGGAACTATCTTATTTTGGAGCAAAGGTCCTTCATCCGCGTACTATAGAACCAATTTCCCAATTTAAAATTCCATGTATTATTAAAAATACAAATAATGTTAAATCTACTGGAACTTTAATTTGTTCAAAAAACTCTTCAGAAAAAAATTTTTTAAAAGGTATTACTCATCTTAATAATATAGCTATGTTTAATGTATCTGGAATTGCTGTAAAAAATATGGACAATATCATTTCTCGTATGTTTAATGTCATATCAAGAAATAATATTAAAATAATATTAATTACTCAATCATCTTCTGAAAATAAAATTAATTTTTGTATTTTAGAGCATGAAATTGATATAACTTTAGATTCTTTAAATAAAGAATTACAATTAGAATTAAAAGATGGATTATTAAATCCTTTTAAAGTTACAAAGAATTTATCTATTTTATCTGTAATTGGTTCGAATATCTATGAAAAAAATAATATTGCTTCTAAAATTTTTTCTTCTTTAGGAGCTTCAAAGATTAATGTTTTTGCAGTGGCACAAGGTTCTTCAAAACATTCCATTTCTCTAGTAATTTCAAAAGAACGCATTTTAAATGCAATAAGAAACGTGCATAATAATTTGTTTTGTAACAAAAAAATTATTCATGTATTTTTAATTGGAATAGGTGGAGTAGGTAGTACTTTGTTAAAACAAATATTAAAACAAAAAAGTTTTTTAGACAAAAAAAACATAGAAATTAAAATTTGTATTATTGCTAACTCTAAAAAAATATTAATTTCAGATGATACAATCGATTTATCAAAATGGGTAAAAAACTTTAAAAAAACAACAGAAAAATTTAATTTAACATTATTAAATAAAATAGTAAAAAACAACTGTTTTGAAAATTCAGTTATTATTGACTGTACATCTGATCAATTATTATCTGAACAATATGTAAATTTTTTATACAATGACTTTCATGTAGTCACTTCTAATAAAAAAGCTAATACTTATACATGGGAGTATTATCAAAAAATAAGAAATGCTGTTTCTAAAACAAATAAAAAATTTCTATATGAAACTAATGTAGGAGCTGGATTACCAGTTATAGAAACAATTCAAAATTTATTTAAAACAGGTGATAACCTAATTTATTTTAAAGGTATATTATCTGGATCTCTATCTTTTATTTTTGGAAAACTAGAAGAAGGTATATTATTATCACAAGCTACTAAAGAAGCTAAAGAATTAGGTTTTACTGAACCGAACCCATGTGACGATTTATCTGGTATAGATGTCGCTAGAAAATTACTAATTTTAGCTCGCGAAGCTGGATATAAAACAGAACTAAAAGATATTAAAATTGAACCTTTACTTCCTAGTACATTTGAAAAACATGAAGATGTAGATAAATTTTTATTAGAACTAAAAAAGTTAGATTTACATTTTTTAAAACGCATAAAAACAGCGCGTAATTCTGGAAATGTATTACGTTATATCGGGACAATAGAAAAAACAGGAGAATGTTTTATAAAAATTGAAGAAGTTAATTCTAATGATCCATTATATAAGGTCAAAAACGGTGAAAATGCGTTAGCATTTTATACTGATTATTATCAATCAATTCCTCTTGTATTAAGAGGTTATGGTGCTGGTAATAAAGTCACAGCATCTGGAGTATTTTCCGACTTACTACGCACACTATCATAAACGTCAGGAGCATAGCAATAATGATTACAATTTATGCACCAGCTTCTATTGGTAATGTTGGAGTAGGATTTGATATTTTAGGTGCAGCTATTATACCTATAAATGGAGCTCTATTAGGTGATCTTGTAACAATAGAATCATCAAATAAATTTCAATTAATTAATAAAGGTCTTTTTTCTAAAAAATTACCTAAAAAAACTGAAGAAAATATTGTTTGGAAATGCTGGTCAAGATTTTGTAAAATTATCAAAAAAGAAGTCTTAGTTTCTATTATTCTTGAAAAAAACATGCCTATTGGATCAGGATTAGGTTCTAGTGCATGTTCAATAGTTGCTACATTAGTAGCAATAAATGAATTTTGTAATTATCCTTTAAATTCAAGAGAATTATTGTTGCTAATGGGTCAAATAGAAGGTGAAATATCAGGTAGTATACATTATGATAATGTTGCTCCATCTTATTTAGGAGGTTTACAATTAATATTAGAAGATACTGAAATAATAAGTCAAAAAATACCTAGTTTTAAAAATTGGTTTTGGATAATAGCGTGGCCAGGAATCAAAGTTTCTACCGCAGAAGCAAGAGAAATATTACCTAAAAAATATCAAAAAGAAATTTGTATTAAAAATAGTCGTTATCTAGCTGGTTTTATTCATGCTTCATATAGTAAACAACCTTATTTAGCTGCACGATTAATGCAAGATTTTATGGCAGAACCATATCGTATTAAACTATTACCTAATTTTGTAAAAACTAAAAAAAAGATAAAAAAAATTGGAGCTATAAGTTCTGGAATATCAGGATCAGGTCCTACTATTTTTGCTATTTCTGATAATATAAACACAGCTGAAGAAATATCTTTATGGTTAAAAAAGCATTATTTGCAAAATGAAACAGGATTTGTTCATATTTGTTTTTTAGACACAAGAGGTGCACGTAAAATAGGATAGAAAATGAAACTTTATAATTTAAAAAATCATAGTGAACAAGTAAACTTTGCAAAAGCAGTAAAATTAGGACTAGGACAACAACAAGGATTGTTTTTTCCAGTAGAATTGCCTGTCATCAAACCAATTCAATTATTAGAAATGTTAAAAATGGACTTTATTACACGAAGTACTGAAATACTTTCTAAGTTTATTTATAATGAAATATCTAAAGAAAAATTATATCAAAATGTAAAAAAAGCATTTTTATTTAAACATCCTTTGAAAGTAAAAATTACAAAAGATATAAATTGTTTTGAACTATTTCATGGTCCAACATTAGCCTTCAAAGATTTTGGTGCTCGTTTTATGGCTCAAATGATACTATCATTAAATAAAAAAAATGAATCTGTTACTATTTTAACAGCCACATCAGGTGATACTGGTGCAGCAGTAGCACATGCATTTTATAAAATGAAAAACGTTCGAGTAATTATTTTATATCCAAAAGGAAAAATCAGTGAATTACAAGAAAAATTATTTTGTACTTTAGGAAAAAATATAAGAACTATATCAATCAATGGAAGTTTTGATGACTGTCAAAAATTAGTAAAAGAAGCATTTAATGATAAAAAATTAAAAGAATCAATAGGATTAAATTCAGCTAATTCTATTAATATTAGTAGATTATTAGCACAAATCTGTTATTATTTTGAAGCTTTTTCTCTAATTCCAGAAGAAAAAAGAAATAATTTAGTAATAGCAGTTCCATGTGGTAACTTTGGTAATTTAACAGCTGGATTATTAGCAAAGTCACTTGGTTTACCAATCAAATCCTTTATAGCGTGTACTAATGCTAATGACACAGTTCCAAGATTCCTTAATGATGGTAAATGGAATCCAAAGAAAACAGTATCTACAATATCTAATGCAATGGATATTAGTCAACCTAATAATTGGCCTAGAATAGAAGAATTATTTAATCGAAAAAAATGGGATTTAAAGAAACTCAGATTTGGTAGTGTATCAGATAAGACCACTGAAAAAACATTACGAGAACTTTTTGAGTTAGGTTATGTTTCTGAACCTCATGCTGCAATTGCATATAGATTATTACGAGATCAATTAAAAAAAGGTGAATTTGGATTATTTTTAGGTACTGCACATCCAGCTAAATTTAAAAATACTGTAGAAAAGATATTGAAAAATAAAATATTATTACCTGATGAGTTGAGAGAAAGAATTAATTTACCATTACTATCTCATAATATTAATCCTGATTTTAATAAACTAAAACAATTTTTAATAGAAAAATAAAAAAATTAGAGAGGATAAATATTTTTTCCTCTCTAAAAAATATTACATAAAATATTAAATATCAATTATTTTTTTAAACATTAAATAAAAAATGTACAATATCACCGTCTTCTATTTTATAGTTCTTTCCTTCCGTTCTAAATTTTCCAATTTCTTTAATTTTTGCTTCATTTTTATATTTTATAAAATCACTGTATTTAATAACTTGAACTCTAATAAAACCTTTACTAAAATCACTATGTATCTTATGAGCAGCTTGAAGACTAGTGCTACCATCAAGAATAGGCCAAGCACGAGTTTCTTTTATACCAACAGTAAAAAAGGTTATCAAATTTAATAATTTATAGCCTTCTTTAATAATATTATTCAAACCCAAACTTTTTATATTAAAAGCTTTCATAAAAGATTTTTGTTCTATCATATTCATATCAATTATATCTAATTCTAAATTTGCAGAAATTGGAATAACTGGAGCGTTTTCTTTTTTAGCTATCTTATATACTTCATTTAAAAACAATAAAGATTCTTTTTCTTCATTAATATTTGCAATGTACATTGTTGGCTTCAAAGTTAAAAGACGTAAATCGCTAATATGTATTTTTTCATCTAAATTTAAATTAAGAGTCTTTAACATTAAAAATTCTGTTAAATGTTTAAGACATTTTTCTAAAACATTTATTTTTTTTTCTATATTTTTATTTTTTGATATTATTTTCTTTTTTAACTTTAACAAAGCTTTTTCACAAATTTCAAAATCTGATAATACCAGTTCAGTATTAATAATATCTATATCTCTTTTAGGATGAATGTCATTATAAATATGAGTGATATTATTATTTTTAAAACAACGAACAACATGAGCTATAGAATTTGTTTCTCGTATATTATTTAAAAATTGATTACCTAAACCTTCTCCTTTAGATGCACCTTTTACTAAACCAGCAATATCTATAAATTCGATAGATGCATTTATTATTTTTTTTGAAGAAACAATTTCAGCAAGACTATTGAGACGTTGATCAAAAACCGAGACAACTCCTATATTCGGTTTAATAGTACAAAATGGAAAATTAGCAACTGCTGAATTTCCTTTTGTTAAAACATTAAACAAAGTAGATTTACCAACATTAGGTAGTCCTATAATACCACATTTAAAACCCATTTTTTATACGCCTTGAAAAAGATAGAAAACATCTCTGTAAAATTAACATCTTAAAGTTAATAAGTTAATAGTTTCTTCTATAGCATGTAAAATAGATTTTTTAATTAAAACTTCTTCTATTTTATTTGGATTGGATAATACAAAAGAAGAAATTTCATGTTTATTAATTGGACGACCAATACCAATTCTAAATCGATAAAAATCAGTTTTCTTGTTAAATGTACTAATAACATCTCTTAAACCATTGTGCCCATTATGTCCATAACTATACTTTAATTTTGCAACTCCTGGTTTAAGTTCTAAATCGTCATGAATAATTAATATTTCACTTAAATTTATATTATAAAAAGAAGCCATTTCGAATACCGATTTACCGTTTAAATTCATAAATATATTTGGAACTAATAATCGAATACAATTCGACTTTATATTAAAAAAAGAAGTAAAACCAAAAAATTTTTTATCTTTTTTAAAAAGTTTTAAATAACGTTTAGCCAAATAATAAACAAACCAAGAACCTACATTATGACGTGTTTTATGATATTGTGTTTTTGGATTAGATAATCCTACTATCATTTTGATAATATTCAAAAAATATCCTTGAATTTTTATAAAACATATTAAAAACATATAATATATTTATTATATGTTTTTAAAAATACATAAAAAATATTTAGCACTTACTAAAATAATACAATTAAGAAATTATTTTTGCAGACGATCAGATGCCTCTTCCCAATTAACAACATTCCAAAAAGCTTTAACATAGTCTAATCGTCTATTTTGATATTTTAAATAATAAGCATGTTCCCATACGTCTAAACCAATAATAGGATAACCATAAGTATTAGATATTAATTGACCCATTAAAGGATTATCTTGATTAGTAGTTGATACTATAGATAAAATACCGTTTTGATTTACTAACCATACCCAACCAGATCCAAAATGATTAATTGCTACTTCTTCAAATTTCTGTTTAAAACAATCAATAGTATCAAATTGTTTTTCTATTTCTATTCTTAAATTATCTGTTAAGACTGTTCCAGGTTTTAAACTTTTCCAAAAGAAACTATGATTTATATGTCCTCCAGCATTATTTTTTAACGCATTCTTTTTTTCTAAATCAATTTCATTAAAAATAGAAATTAATTCATCAATAGATAGGGAAGAGAAAGTTGTATTCTTTAAAATAGAATTAGTATTATTAATATAATTTTGATGATGTTTAGTATGATGAATTTTCATAGTTTTTTCATCAAAAAAAGGTTCTAAACTATTATATGAATAAGGTAAATCAGGAAGAACGTAACTCATTTTATTTCCTTATATAATTAAAATAAAATAATAAAATTTTTTAAAAAAGATTAAATTCATTTAATATTTAAATATTTTTAAAAATTATAGTACACTTGTTAAATTATTAATAACAATCATAATACATATTTAAATAGTATCCAAAACTAAAATTAAAAAAAATATAAAAAATATTTTTTATTTTAAAATTTTAAATAAAACTTTTTTAATATATTTTTATATATCAATTTTTAACATTTTAAATATATTAAATGGAAAAAAATAAAAATTCACCATTATTATTAAACACAAAGTGTTTTAAAAAAAATGAGATTTTGATGTCTACAACTCAAGAATTCAATTTATTAAGCGATCGATTTCGTACTTTTTATCCTGTTGTTATGGATATTGAAACTGCAGGATTTAACGCTAAAACTGATGCATTATTAGAAATTGCTATAATAACATTAAAAATGGACAAATTAGGATGGTTGCATAAAGAAGATACATTACATTTTCATATAGAACCATTTAAAGGTTCTATAATAAATTCTGATGCAATAGCCTTTAACAAAATTGATCCTTTTAATCCACTACGTGGTGCTATTAGTGAAAAAATAGCTATTGAATCAATATTTAATATGGTACATAAAGGAATAAAAATACAAGGATGTAGTAAAGGAATTGTTGTTGCACATAATGCTCATTTTGATCATAATTTTTTAATGGCAGCAATTCAAAGAGCAAAGATAAAAAATAATCCTTTTCATCCATTTGTTACCTTTGATACTGCAGCATTAAGTGGTTTAGTAGTAGGTCAAACAGTTTTAGCTAAAGCATGTAAAGCTATTGGTTTAACATTCGATAATAATCAAGCACATTCTGCTCTTTATGATACACTTCAAACCGCTAATCTTTTTTGTGAATTAGTTAATCGTTGGAAACGTTTAGGTGGATGGCCCTTAAACCAAATAAAAAAAAAAAATAAAGGCATACTTATATGTTTTTAAAAAAGGGATGTATAAAAAAAATATGACATTATCAATAAAGATTAATAATTTAATATTCTTTATGTAATGTCATATATATATTTTTAAAAATTAGTGTTTCTTTCTAATGAATTTTACAACATCATTTTTTATATTTTTTCATTGTATTTGATATTAGTTTTTTTAGAGTACCATTTTCTAACATATCAAGTATGATACTACATCCTCCAATCAGTTCACCATCAACCCATAGCTGGGGAAAAGTTGGCCAATTTGCATATTTTGGTAATTCGTTTCTAATATCTATATTTTCCAAAACATCTACGTAAGCAAATTTTTCCCCACAAGATGATAAAGCTTGTACCGCTTGTGCAGAAAATCCACAGCTAGGAAATTGAGGAGTTCCTTTCATGTAAATTATAATAATATTATCTTTAATTTGTTTCTCTATTTTTTGAATGATATTCATATTATTCCTATTTTTAAAATTGATATAAAATTATCAGATTAAATAATTTTAAAAAACACTTTTAAATAATTAATAGACAAATTTATATTTTTTTGTAATAATGTGAAAAAAATAAGGGGCTGTTTTTGGATTTGACAAAATTATCCACAAAATAAAGTGCATGCCGAGGAACGGTTTGCCTCGATAAAAGCCGTAAAAAAATATCTGCAAACAATAAACAAAACTACGCTTTAGCAGCTTAAAAAACTGTATAAAGCCCTTTCTGCTCAGCTTTTTCTCTTAAGACGAGGATCACAGAAAGGTCAAAAAAAAGAGAAAAACGTGAATATTAAGCTTGATAATTATCACGTAATAACTTTTCAGGCTATGTGCCTAAAATGTGTTTTTTCAAATTAGGCAACGAATTTAAAAAATAAAAAACTAAGCATGTAGTACTTTATTCTCGTAGAAATTTTGGACGCGGGTTCAAATCCCGCCAGCTCCAAAAGTCATATTTTATAAAAAAATTTATTACAAATCATTAATATTAAAACTTATTACTTTATTATTTTGAAAATATAAATTTAATAATTTTTTCTGAAAAAAATTTTTATCTTTTCTATCATAGAAACAATAATGATAGACATCCTGAAAAGAATCGGAAATAATTGGCATACCAAAAATATAAATTATTTTTTCTCTAGTCATGCCAATATAGTTTATATTTAAATAATTTTGATTGAAACATGTTTTTTGAATATCATTAGAATGATATTGTTTTCTATCCACAAAAGAACAACTAGAAAAAAAAATAACTATTAATAGTATTTTTCTAAAATTATTCATTATGATATCCTACTATAGTTTAGTATATAAAAATAAATAATGTTTTTTGAAAAAATGATTTTTTTATTTCAAAAAAATTTTTTAGACCAATTAAGTTTAGATGTTAAAGTTTCAAAATAATTGTAACTTGTAGGATGAATAAGATTCAAATAATAGCCACTTCGACGAATAAATACACATTCACCTTTTTTAATAGTTAAAACAATTTGACTATCACAACTGATTTTTAAGTTCGTTTCTCTATTAGAAAATTTTAAACAGATAATACTATTGCTATGAATTACCAAAGGACGAGATGACAAAGTATGCGGAAACATGGGCACTACAACAATAGCATCGGTGGCTACAATGGGTCCACCTGCTGATAATGAATAACCAGTAGAACCAGTAGGTGTTGAAACAATTAGTCCATCTGCACGTTGAGCAAAAGAAAATTTATCATCGATATAAACTTCAAATTCAATCATATGAGCTAAATGTTTTGTATGTAAAACTACTTCGTTTATCGCTATACTAGATCTAGAAATAATTTTTTTTTTACAAATTTGTGCATCTAATAAAAACCGATTTTCTAATAAATAATGTCCAGACAATACTTCTGATAATTTCTGCAATCCAGTATCAGGGTTTAAATCTGTAAGAAAACCTAAGTTACCTCGATTAATTCCAATAATTTTAATATTATAAAGTGATAAAACACGTGCTGCACACAACAAATTTCCATCGCCTCCTATAATAATTGCTAAATCGCAAGATTGACCAATTTCTATTAATGTAGCTGTTTTAGCATTATTTAATTTTAATGCTCTAGCAACATTATCTTCAATAAAAACTTTATAACCATTCTTTACCAACCACTTATAAAGTATCTTATGTGTTATTAATGCACTCGCATAACGTGGATATCCAACAATACCAATACAAGTGAAATGTTGTTTCATTACATAAAAATTCCTAATAAAAATAATGTATATTATATTATAACAATCAAGAACCTTGAAAGATTAATTATAAACATTATAATAAATTAATCTTTAATCAAATTGAATTTGGTAAATTTATGGATAACAAAGAAAAAAAGATAAACGATAAAAAAATAGAACAAAAAGAGAAAAATATAGAAGATACAAATAAAAAAATTAACAACTTAAAATTACAAATATCTGAAAATAAAAAAAAAATAAATGATATTGAATTACGAAAATTAGCAAATATAGAAAATATAAAAAAAAGCTCAGAAGAAAAAAAAAATATCATAAAAAAAATAAAAACTGAACAATTTTTAAAAAAAATCATTCCAATGATAGATTCTCTTGAAGATATTTTAAAAATATCTAATAAGTTCCATTCTAAAAATGAACCCTTGGTAGAAGGAATTCAATTAACATTAAAATCTTTATTAAATATTTTATCTAAGTTAGGTGTAAAAATTGAAGGTCAAGAAAAAGAACTTTTTAATTCTGATATTCATGAGGCCGTTTCAATAGAATCATCTACAAAAATACCTCCTAATCATATTATCTCTGTTAATGAAAAGGGATTTACTTTAGAAAAATCACTATTAAGAAAAGCAAAAGTAATAGTTTCTAAAGACTAATGTTTTTATATTTACAGAATTACAATTAGGAAACATTTTATTTTTTGTAAAAATAGAAAAAATTTTTAAAATTTTTTCTATTTTTAAATCATAAACCAATTAATTGGTGCTTTATTATTTTTAATTAATATTTTATTAGTTGAAGAAAAATGTTTACAACCAAAAAAACCTCTATATGCTGATAATGGAGAAGGATGAGACGCTTTTAAAATATAATGGTTTTTAATATTAATTAAATTTATTTTTTTTTGCGCATCATGTCCCCAAAGTAAAAAAACAATAGAATTTTTATACAAACTAATTACTGAAATAACTTTATCAGTAAAAATATCCCAACCTATATTACTATGTGATTTTGGTTTTTTTGATTCAACTGTTAAACTTGTATTTAACAAAAATACACCTTGATTAGCCCAATTTTCAAGACATCCATGATTAAATATATGTTTTTTTTTAAAATCACTATTTAACTCTTTATATATATTCTTTAAAGAAGGTGGTATAGTACAATTATAAGGAACAGAAAACGATAAACCATGTGCTTGATTATGACAAAAATATGGATCTTGTCCAAGAATAACAACTTTAATTTTAGCAAAATCAGTCAATAAAAAAGCGTTAAAAATATCTTTTTGTTTAGGATAAATTATTTTTTTTAAACGTTCTTTTTTAAGAAATTTAATTATATTAATAAAATATTTTTTTTTTCTTGAGATAACACATCTTTCCAAGATAAGTTTATATTCATTTTTAGTTTATCCATCTTTAATAAATTTTAAAAAATAGTTATTGATTTTTTAAAAAATATATTTTTCTCATTCAATACAATAAAAAAATTATAGGAAAAAAAATGGTTTTAGTAACACAAAATGCACCGAATTTTATAGCTCCAGCAATTTTAGAAAACAATAAAATTATTGAAGACTTTGATCTTAAAAAATATTCTGATGGACAATCAATAATATTATTTTTTTGGCCTATGGATTTTACTTTTGTATGTCCTTCTGAAATAATAGAATTTAATAAAAGTTATCTAGATTTTAAAACAAGAAATACAAAAATTGTTGGTGTTTCAATTGATAGTGTTTTTGTTCATCAAGCATGGAAAAATACATTACCTAAAAATGGTGGAATTGGAAAAATAAATTTTCCTATGGTTTCTGATATAAAACGTAATATCCAAAAATCTTATGGCATTGAGCACTCAGTTCTCGGTGTGGCATTAAGAGCCTCGTTTTTAATTGATTCGAATTGGATTGTACGTCATCAAGTTGTTAATGATCTTCCATTTGGAAGAAATATTAAAGAAATGATACGAATGGTTGATGCTATAAATTTTCACAATAAATATGGAGAAGTATGCCCTGCTAACTGGGAAAAGGGTAAAGATGCAATGAAACCTTCTTTAGAAGGAGTTTCTGAATATTTAAGTAAAAACTGTTAAAAAAATTAAAGTCAGCAAAAAAACTACTTTATGCTGGCTTTATTTTTTTTGATTTTTTATTTATAAAAAATATTTCTAATCTACTAATTAAAGAAAATTATCATCCTCATGATCAATGCTTTCATAATCTATTTCAGAATTATCATGTAAAACGTCTAAATTTGATGCATGTTCATCTAATTCGTTTTCATTTTTTTCATAATTTACTAAATTATTATGATTAGCATCTAATTTGTTTTCATCTTCATGATGTTGCAAAGACGTCATGTTATTATTGTTATTAATAGCATCAAACACTTCTTCTTCTGGTTTAGAATGATTAAAAACATTCATCAACATATTCCCTAAAATCATACCACCAGCAACACCTGTAGCTGTTTGTAAAGCATTACTAAGAAAACTGTTATTTCTGCTACCTGAAACTGTAGGTATTGATTGAGCTGAGGGAGAAGACATCATTGGGTTAGAATAATGAGATTGTAAATGATTATCGTTGTTTTTCCATAAGTTATTATCATGAGATAATGTTTGAGAAGTAGCGTTTTTTTTAAAAAAATTTGATAAGAAACTTGGTTTTGTATTAGATTCTTCTTTTAAACTTTTAATTCGTTTTTTTAATTCTTCAATTTTTACACTCATTTTTTTTATGGCTGTTTCCTGAATTAATATTGTTTGAGCCATATAATAAGAAGAAGATGGTTGTTTTTTTACTAATTTTTGAATTAATTCGTCAGCTGAATTATCTCTTTCAAAAGAATTTAGTTCAGTATTTTTTAAACGATGAAACAAATTTTCTATTAAATTTTTTTCTTCATCTTTCATATAAAATCTCGTTTTAAAGTCAAATTAATAAACTATTATATAATATACAATTAATTATTAATATTTTTAAACAAAAAAATTGTAATTATTTTTTTATATTAATACTTTCATTTCAAATACACAATATAAAAAAATTTTTTATTACAAAAAAGTTGATTTTATAAAATTCTTTTATCAATTAAGAATGCTGTTCTTTCGATGCATCTAATAGATTAATTATGTTATACTTTTCTACTTAATTTGATTATTTTAATACAAAAGAGATAATAGTTTTATGAAAGATCCTGCACGAGAAATCATACAGGTTAACATTGAAGAAGAGTTAGAAAGCTCTTACTTAGACTATGCTATGTCTGTAATAGTTGGCCGAGCTCTACCTGATGTTAGAGATGGTTTAAAACCAGTTCATCGAAGAATACTTTTTGCAATGTATGTATTAAATAACGATTGGAATAAAACATATAAAAAATCTGCTCGAATTGTAGGTGATGTTATAGGAAAGTACCATCCTCATGGAGATTCAGCTGTATATGATGCAATAGTTCGAATGGCTCAAAAATTTTCATTACGTTATATGCTTATAGATGGTCAAGGAAATTTTGGTTCTGTGGATGGAGATTCAGCAGCAGCAATGAGATACACAGAAGTTCGTATGTCTAAAATAGCTCATGAACTATTAAATGATTTGGAAAAAAATACTGTTGAATTTATACCAAATTATGACGGAACAGAACATATACCAGAAATTCTTCCTGCAAGAATACCTAATCTTTTAATAAACGGTTCATCAGGTATTGCTGTAGGTATGGCAACAAATATTCCTCCTCATAATTTACATGAAGTCATTAATGGATGTTTAGCATATATAAATAATAACAATATTACTCCACAAGAATTAATAAAATACATTCCAGGACCAGATTTTCCAACAGGTGGCATAATTAATGGAAAATTGGGTATTGAAGAGGCTTATCTTACAGGTAAAGGTAAAATTTATATTCGAGCTTGTAATATAATTGAAAAAAATAAAAAAAATAAAAAAGAATCTATCATATTTAATGAAATACCTTATCAAGTAAATAAGTCACGTTTAATTGAAAAAATAGCAGAATTAGTAAAAAATAAAAGAATTGATGGTATTACTGCTTTACGTGACGAATCAGATAAAGATGGAATGAGAATCGTTATTGAAATAAAAAGAGAAGCTATGTCTGAAATAATTTTAAATCAATTATACTCTTTAACTCAATTACAAATTTCTTTTGGAATTAATATGGTTGCTTTATGTCAAGGACAACCAAAAACTTTATCTTTAAAAGAAATCTTAAAAAATTTTTTATCTCATAGACAAGAAGTAATTATGCGACGTAGTCTCTTTGAGTTAAATAAAGCACGTAATCGTATTCATATTTTAGAAGGTTTAAATATTGCTTTAATCAATATTAATTTGATTATTAATATAATAAAAAAATCAGGTAATTCAATAGATGCAAAAAATTTAATGATGGAAAAAAAATGGATATCTGAAGAAATAAACTCTTCTATTACTAGGTATCAGAAAAATAAAAAATATTTTTTTAGTGAAAAACAAGTGCAAGCTATTTTAGATTTGCGTTTACACAAACTAACGAGCCTAGAAAGAAATAAAATTATCACAGAGCACAATGATTTGATAAAAAAAACTGAAGAATTAAAAAATATAATTCAAAACAAAAATCGTATGTTGTCTGTGATTAAAGAAGAATTATTATTAATACAAAAAAATTTTGGTGATAAAAGACGCACACAAATCATTGAAAATCATACTGATATACAAATTGAAGATTTAATTAATCAAGAAGATGTTGTAGTCACACTATCTCATTCAGGATACGTAAAATATCAACCTGTTTCTGATTATAATGCTCAAAGACGTGGTGGGAAAGGTAAATCTGCTGTAAAAATAAAAGAAGAAGATTTTATAGAAAGTTTAGTAATAGCAAACACACACGATACTATATTATGTTTTTCTAGTAGAGGTATTTTATATTCAATAAAAGTTTATCAATTACCAGAATCTAGCAGACATGCAAAGGGAAAACCTATAGTAAACTTATTACCTTTAAATGCAAAAGAAAGAATTACAGCTATATTACCAGTACATGAATATAAAGATAATCTTAATATTTTTATGGCTACTGCTAATGGAATAGTTAAAAAAAGTGCCTTAAGTCAATTTAAAAAACCTAGATTTTCAGGCATTATCGCAATTAACTTACATTCTAACGATGAACTAATCGGAGTTTCTTTAACTGATGGTAACAATAACATTATGTTATTTACGCAAAATGGAAAAGTGGTTCAATTTTTAGAAAATAGTGTTAGAACTATGGGAAGAACAGCATCAGGAGTAAAAGGTATTAAGATTAAAAAAAATGATAAAGTAGTTTCTCTGATTGTCCCAAAAAATAAAGGTAGTATTTTAATAGCAACAGAAAACGGTTATGGAAAACGTACAAAAATTACTGATTTTCCAATAAAATCACGTGCTACTCAAGGTGTTATTTCAATAAAAATAACAAAAAGAAATGGAAAAATTATTGGAGCAATACAAGTTTTAGAAAAAAATCAAATGATGATGATTACTGATGCAGGAACACTAGTTAGAATACGAGTATCTGAAGTAGGTATATTAGGAAGAAATACACAAGGAGTAATTTTAATAAGAACATCAAAAAATGAAAAAGTTGTTGCTTTACAAAAAATTGTGGAATCTATATAAAAAAATATATTTACTTAAATATTATAAATACAAGATTTTAGAAAAAATACATCTTTTACATTCTTTTATAATAAGTCAAAATCAATATGGAAAATAGTCTTTTTGTTACGAAACGCAACGGAAATAAAGAAAAAATAAATTTAGATAAAATTCATAAAGTATTAAATTGGGCTGCTGAAGGATTAGATAATGTATCTGTTTCTCAAGTGGAATTACGTTCTCGAATTCAATTTTATAATAATATTACCACCGTTAATATTCATGAAACTATTATTAAAGCTGCAGCTGATTTAATTTCACAAGATACACCAGATTATCAATATATGTCTGCAAGACTAGCTATTTTTCATCTTAGAAAAAAAGCTTATGGTAAATTTGAACCCCCTATGTTATATGAACATGTAAAAAAAATGGTTTCTTTAGGAAAATATGATCAAAGTTTATTAAAAAATTATTCTTATGAAGAATATTTAAAGATGAACTCTTTTATTGATCATTGGCGAGATATGAATTTTTCATATGCTGCTGTAAAACAATTAGAAGGTAAATATTTAATACAAAATCGTACTACCGGACAAATATATGAAAGCGCCCAATTTTTATATATTTTAATTTCTGCATGTTTATTTTCTGCATATCCAAAAAACACTCGAATGAATTACGTTCAGCGTTTCTACAATGCAATTTCAACTTTTAAGATTTCATTGCCAACTCCTATTATGTCTGGTGTAAGAACGCCAACTCGTCAGTTTAGTTCTTGTGTTTTAATTGAATGCGATGATAATCTTGATTCTATAAATGCAACAACTAGTTCTATCGTAAAATATGTTTCTCAACGTGCAGGTATTGGTATTAATGCTGGTAAAATTCGTGCAATAGGAAGTCCTATTAGAAATGGAGAAGCATATCATACTGGTTGTATTCCATTTTATAAGTATTTTCAAAGTGCAGTGAAATCTTGTTCTCAAGGAGGAGTAAGAGGTGGAGCTGCAACTATTTTTTATCCAATCTGGCATTTAGAAGTTGAAAGTTTATTAGTTTTAAAAAATAATAGAGGTATTGAAGAAAATAGAGTGCGTCATGTTGACTATGCAGTTCAGATTAATAAATTAATGTATGAAAGAATGTTATCAGGGGAAAAAATTACATTATTTAGCCCCTCTGATGTACCTCAATTGTACGAAACATTTTTTTCCGATCAAGAAAAATTTGAAAAAATATATACAAAATATGAAAAAAATAAAAATATAAGAAAAAAAAGCATTAAAGCATTAGATTTGTTTTCTTTGATAATGCAAGAAAGAACTTCTACTGGACGTATTTATATACAACATGTAGATCATTGTAATTCACATAGTCCATTTAATCCAAAATTATCTCCAATAAAACAATCTAATTTATGTTTAGAAATTACATTGCCAACTAAATCTTTACATGACATATATGATAAAAATGGAGAAATTGCACTGTGTACATTATCAGCATTTAATTTGGGAAAGATTAATAATCTTAATGAATTTAAAGAATTATCTATATTATCTGTACGTGCTCTTGATGAGATATTAGAATATCAATATTATCCTATACCAGCAGCAAAGAAATCATCTATTTCTAGACGTTCTTTAGGTATTGGAGTCATTAATTTTGCATATTATTTAGCCAAAAACAAAGTACGCTATTCAGATGGCAGTGCAAAAAACTTAACACATAAAACTTTTGAAGCAATACAATATTATTTATTAGAAGCATCATGCGAATTAGCTAAAGAAAAAGGAGCCTGTTCTTTATTTAATCAAACTAATTATTATTTAGGAAAACTACCTATTGATACATATAAAAAATATCTTGATGAAATATGCAATGAACCTCTTCATCTAGATTGGAATTTATTACGTAATAAAATAAAAAAATATGGTTTAAGAAATTCAACACTATCTGCTTTAATGCCTTCAGAAACGTCTTCTCAAATATCTAATGCAACTAATGGCATTGAACCACCAAGAGGATTTGTTAGTATTAAAGTATCAAAAGACGGAATATTACGTCAAGTAGTTCCTGATTATAAAAAGTTAAAATCACAATACGAACTACTTTGGGATATACCAAATAATGTTGGATATTTGCAATTAGCTGGTATTATGCAAAAATTTATTGATCAATCTATTTCTGTAAATACTCATTATGATCCAAAAAGATTTTTAAATGATAAAATTCCTATGAAACAACTTCTTTATGATTTACTTTTATCTTATAAACTGGGTTTAAAAACATTATATTATCAAAATGTTCGTGATGGTTCTGAAGATGATCAAAATATTATGTCCGAATCTATAAACGAAAATATTTGTGAAAGTGGTTCATGTATTATATAAATGCAAAAATTTATAAATACTAAAAACATATTTCGCTAAAACGATAAAATTAATAATTAGGTATAAAAAATATGTCTTATACAATTTTTTCACAAAAAAAAAATAATCAACTTAAAGAACCTATGTTCTTTGGACAATCTGTAAATATTGCTAGATACGATCAGCAAAAATATAATATTTTTGAGAAACTGATTGAAAAACAATTATCATTTTTTTGGAGGCCAGAAGAAATAGATCTTTCTCGAGATAGAATAGATTTTCAAAATTTACCTGATCACGAAAAACATATTTTTATTAGTAATTTGAAATACCAAACATTACTTGACTCTATACAAGGCAGAAGTCCTAACATAGCTTTTTTGCCTATTATTTCTATTCCTGAATTAGAAACATGGATTGAAACCTGGTCTTTTTCAGAAACTATTCATTCACGTTCTTATACACATATAATTAGAAATATTGTTAATTCTCCATCTTTAATATTCGATGATATTATTTCAAATAAACACATTAATGATAGAGCACAAAACATTTCTATATACTATGATGAATTAATAAAAATCACTAGTTATTGGCATTTACTAGGTGAAGGAATGCATTTAGTTAATGGAAAAAAAATTAAAATTACTTTGAATTTATTAAAAAAAAAATTATATCTATGTTTAATAAGTGTAAACGTTTTAGAAGCAATTAGATTTTATGTTAGTTTTGCATGTTCATTCGCATTTGCAGAAAGAGAATTAATGGAAGGAAATGCAAAAATTATACGATTAATAGCACGAGATGAAGCTTTACATTTAACAGGAACTCAACATATTTTAAATATTTTAAATAATATAAACAACGATGAAGAAATGGAAGATATTATTGCAGAATGTCAAGAAGAAGCTATAAATATATTTATATCAGCATCTGAACAAGAAAAAAAATGGGCTGAATATTTATTTCAAAACGGTTCAATGCTTGGATTAAATAAAGACATAATTTGTCAATATGTAGAATATATTACTAATATTCGCATGCATGCTATAGGTTTTAAAATGCTTTTTAAAAAAAAATCTAATCCCATTCCTTGGATTAATTCTTGGTTAAATTCTGATCACATACAAAATGCACCTCAAGAAACAGAAATTAGTTCATATTTAGTTGGACAAATTGATTCAGAAGTGTCTGATAATGAATTTAAAAAATTTAAATTATAAAATGACTTATTCTATTATTGAAATAATAAACATCAAAACAAAAATTTCATACAAAAAAAATACCTCATTATTATCTATTTTAGAATTAAATAATATTAGGGTAGAATATCAATGCCGATCTGGTTACTGCGGAGTATGTCGTATTGAATTAATAAAGGGGCATATAATCTATTCAATAAAACAGCCCATAGCTGCTTTATTGACGAAAAAAGACATTTTTCCCTGTTGCTGTCAACCAAATGGACACATTGTAATTAACATTTAAAAAACATTATATAATTTATACAGATTGAATTGCTGTCAACGCAATAGTATAAATTATATCTTCTACTGAAGCTCCACGGGATAAATCATTTACTGGTTTTTTTAATCCTTGTAATATAGGACCAATAGAAACTATATTTGCAGTTCGTTGAACTGCTTTGTAAGCTATATTACCAGAATTTAAATCAGGAAAAACAAATATATTTGCAGATCCTTTAATTGGTGAATTAGGAGATTTTAATTGAAAAACGGTTTTCGAAACACTCGCATCGTACTGAATAGGACCATCTACAATTAAATCAGGGTGTCTATTTTTAATAATAGAAGTAGCTTTTCTTACTTTTTCTACTTCACATCCATGTCCAGAATAACCAGTAGAATAAGATAGCATAGCTATACGTGGTTCTACTCCAAATATTTTTAAAGAATAAGAAGATTGAATAGCAATTTCGGCTAGTTCTTCTGCAGTTGGATTAATATTAACAGCACAATCAGCATAAATTAACACTTTGTTTGGTAATAACATGAAAAAAATAGATGAAACTAATGAAGTATGAGCATTAGTTTTAATTAATTGAAGTGCTGGAAGTATAGTATTAGCTGTAGTGTTTACTGATCCAGATACCAATCCATCTACTTCATTTCCTTCAAGTATTAAAGTAGCTAAAACGATATTTTCTTCTAATATTTTCTTTGCAAAATTTTTATTTAGACCTTTGTTCTTTCTAAGTTCTAAAAAACGAGAAATATATTTATCTCTTATCAAAATAGGATTAATTATTTCAATGTTTTTATCTAAATTAATACCGTTTTCATTTGCTATATTATGAATTTTTCTTTTATCTCCTAATAATACACATTGTGCAATATTATTTTTTTGACATATAGAAGCAGCTTTTAATATCCTAATTTCATATGACTCTGGTAAAATAATACGTTTCTTATATTTTCTTGACAAATATTTTAAATAACAAAAAAATTCTTTAGGAGAATATGTCATATGATAATTATTTTGTTTTTTTGGAATTATTATAGAAGAATAAATAAAAAAATAAGAAATGTATTTTTGTAGTTTCTTAATATGAGTTTTGTCTTTTAAACTAATATTAAAATTAAAATTCTGTAATTGAGATAAAACATCAATAGTATTTTTTTTTGTAAAAGCAATATGAATATTTTTTTTAATTAAAATATTACATAAAAGAATAATATTCTTTTCAGATATTGATACTCCTGTCAATATAATACCAACAATTTTATTACTATTAAAAGTCAAACTGAACATATCTATAAACGTATCTATACGACTGTAAGAAACTATTATAAGAGTATTAAAATAATCTTTTTTTGTCATATTGTTACAACTTTCATCAAATATAACTACTTCTTCTACAATAGAATTTTTTGTTTTTAATGAATTAAGAAATGGAATATCTAAAAAATTGTAAATATGTATTATATATGTTTTTTTAATGTTTTTATTCCAAGGTATACAAGCTATAGTTGGAACTAACGTATTTGTAAATATTTCTTTCTTATTTTCTAATTCTTTTTGATTTTCTTTGATATTTTTTAAAATTTTTAATTTTTTAATAAAATTGATTTTTTTTTCAATAAAAGGGGAATTAATTTTATTAAAAATCACTCCTAAAACATTCTTAAATTTCTTTTTTTTTATGATTAATTCTATTTTTTTTTCTTTTTCTTTTAAACTTTCTAAAGAATTATTTTTTAAATTTACTAAAAAAATCACTTCTGCACTTAAATTTTGAGAAATATCATAATTCATTTCTTGAGAATAAATATTTACATTATTATTTAATCCTTCAATTAAAACTAATTCATATAAAGATTTTTTATAATAAATATCTTCAATTGTTGTATTTAGTAAAGAAAAATAATCAGAAGAATAAAAAAATTTCTTAGAAAAATCTTTACCATTTAATATATGCACAAATTTTGAAAAATATTTACTAATAATAAAAGATGTATCATTTTGTAAGTTATTTGAACAAGAAAAATATAATATAGATTTTTGAGAATTGTTTTTAAATATCTTTTTATTAAAAAAATAAATTATACTTATACTAATAGAACTTAAACCAACATCTTCATCTAAAGGAATTAACATTATAATACGTGACATAATCATCCTACATGATACATAAACAGAAATTCATAAAAAAATAGTTATTTTTGATTAATTAAATTCATAGTTTCTTGAGCTATTAATAATTCTTCATTTGTTGAAATAACAAATACTGGAGGAGAATTCAATTCAGTAATTAATCCAGATTTACCTCCTTTAGTAGATAAATTAAGTTTTAAATTAATTCTAAAACCTAAAAGAGATAATCTAGATAACGTTAATTCTCTAATTAAAGGCACATTTTCTCCAATACCTCCAGTAAAAATAACAGCATCTAAACGATTTTCCATTAAAGTTGTATAAGCAGAAATGTATTTAGCTAATCGATGACAAAAAACATCTACAGATCTTTTGGCTTCTTTTTTTAAATTATAATTTTTTTCAAAATAACGAAAATCACTACTTATTCCGCTTAAACCTAATAAACCTGATTTTTTAGTTAATATACTTTCAATTTCATCAAACTTTATATGAAGTTTTTTATTCATAAAAAAAATAATAGAAGGATCTATATCTCCACTTCTTGTCCCCATTACTAATCCTTCTAAAGGAGTCAAACCCATAGAAGTATCTACGCATACACCATTACAAATAGCTGAAATTGAAGACCCATTGCCTAAATGACAACTTATAATATTTAAAGAATTAAAATTTTTATTTAAAATAATACAAATTTTACGAGCAATATAATGATGACTAATGCCATGAGCACCGTAACGTCTAATACCATGTTTTTTATAAAAATCATAAGGAATTGCATATAAAAAAGAAGTTTTAGGCATATCCTTATAAAAGGATGTATCAAAAACTGCTACATTTTTTTTTGATAAAATTGGATATTTTTCTATAATTACTTTAATTCCGATTAAATTTGCTGGATTATGTAATGGAGCAAACGAAATAGCATCTTGAATATATTTAATCACTGTGTCATTAATTAACATAGATTCTTTAATTTTAATTCCTCCATGAACTACTCTATGTCCTATTCCAATTAAATTTTTCAAAATATCTTTTTGTTTTAATAATACCTGTTCTATAACAAAATCTAAAGCAAATTTATGATTAATATTTGAACCTAATATTTTTTTATGTTTTGTTCCTAAAAATTTCCATGTAATATATGTATCTGGCAAAAACAAACGTTCTACTAAACCAGATAAATATGTCTTTTCATTATCAGGATTTAATATTGCAAATTTTACAGAAGAACTGCCACAGTTTAATACAAAAATCAAATTTTTCAATTTTTTTATCCATTTTTTATAATACGATGATATTTTGTTCAGACAAAAATTCATTAATTTAAATTAATAACAATATAATTAATTTTTTATACCTATGAAATTAGGAAAATAATATGAATCTTCAAAAAAAAATTATCAATCTATTAAAAGTAAAATCAGTAATTATACCAGAAATAGAAATCAAACATCGTATTAATTTTTTAAAAAAATATTTGCTTAATAATCTTTATTTAAAATCTTTAATAATTGCTATTAGTGGAGGACAAGACTCTACATTAACTGGGAAACTATGTCAAATAACTGTTGAAGAATTAAGAAATGAAACAAAGGATATCAACTATCAATTAATTGCATTACGATTACCATACGGTATTCAAAAAGATGAAAAAGATTGCAAAGATGCAATTAATTTTATACGTCCAGATCAAGTATTTAATATAAACATAAAAAATGCAGTTTTAAGCTCTGAAAAATCATTAAAAAAATCTGGTATTATTATTTCAGATCATATAAAAGGAAATGAAAAATCAAGAGAAAGAATGAAAGTACAGTATAGTGTTGCTGCTGTAAAAAATGGTCTTGTAGTAGGAACAGGAAATGCATCAGAAATTATTAGTGGTTTTTTTACAAAACATGGAGACAATGGAACAGATATTAATCTCATTGCTACATTAAATAAACGACAAGGTAAATCTTTATTAAAAATACTAGGATGTCCTAGTCACCTATATTTAAAAAAACCAACAGCAGATCTTGAAGATGAAAACCCACAGAGAGAAGATGAATCTGTTTTAGGTGTAACATATAATGAAATTGATTCTTATTTAGAAGGAAAAAAAATAGATTCTTATAGTAAAAAAATTATTGAAAATTTATATTTAAGAACCTTTCATAAAAGAAATAAACCAATTTCATTATAAAAAAATAAAACATTTAATGTAATATAATTTTTTTTTGTTCAATAGAATGAATTTGGACTTTGATAATTTCACTAATTGGATCTTCGGGGCAATGTTCTACAAAATAAATTAAATCAGTCAAAGCAACATGATTACATTCTAATTGTGCATATATCAATCCTCTATCACGGATTTCATATGGATCATTGGGATCAATTTTTAATAGTAAATTAGTCACATTTAATGCTAACTCCATTTTTTTTTCTTCCATTAAAGCAGATTTTAATGTATCTAACATTTTACGAATAACACTTATGGATTCAGCTTTATATAAATCATTTTCATATAATTCTGCTGTAGGACTGATATTACCTTTTAGCCAAACTTCTAATGTATGTTGATCTAACATATCACCATTAAAAGGGTTAATTAGCCATTTTTTTTTGTTAATCCAATCTGCTCTTAAAATAAGTTGAGTAGGAAATATAACAGGATTTAAAGGTAATTTTAATTCTTGTGCAATATGCAATAATAAAATTCCTAAAGACACTGCGGTACCTTGACGTGTTTTTAGTACATTGTCAATCCAAAGTGTATCTGAAAGTTTATAAATACCACTAGCACCACCAAAGTTCCAATGATTGTAAAATAATTCTAATAATTTTTCTAATTTTCTATTTGGTTTGCATTCAGATGAAATATAAGCTTCAGCTTCTTTTATTCTAATTTTTAATTCAGATATAACAGAATTTGTAGGAAAGTCTTCTCGAATAATTTGAGAAGCAGTAATAATAGATTCAAAAAGTGATAATTTAGAAAAATCAATGTTAGAAAGAGATTTCATATTTTTAATAATCGTAATATTTTTAAAAAAATTAAAAATTTAAATTTTATAAGTTATTATACAATTATATATATATTTTTTAATAATGTATAATATTGTTTTTTATTATTATAAAGATAGTATTTTTTCACTTTTAAAAAAACATCTAAAAAAACTGTAACATATTTATTTATTATATTTTTGACCAATTGTAACACGATCATTACCTCCATAATCTTTATAAGATTTAATATTAAAAAAATTATATTTTTTAAACAAACTTTGTACTTTCAATTTTTGCCTCCATCCATGTTCTATTAACAACCAACCTTCAGAAAAAAGGTAATTACTTGCTTTTTTTATAATATTTTCAATATCTGATAGTCCATTATTTTTTGATATAAGAGCATCAAAAGGCTCAAAAAAAATGTCTTTTTTTAAAAATTTTAATTCTTTTATGCTGATATATGGTGGATTACTTACAATAATATTAAACTTTTTATTTATATGTGAAAACCAATCACTAAAAAAAAAATAAACATTTCTTAAATTCAATTTAAGTGCATTCATTCGAGCTATTTCAAGAGCTTTATTTGATTTATCAATACCAATAATATTCCAAGAAGAACAAGTACTTGCTAAAGCTAAAGCAATAGCTCCAGATCCAGTACCTAAATCAAGAATTGAGGCAGATTTTTGTGTTATTCTAGATATTACTTGTTCAACCAAAACTTCTGTATCAGGTCTTGGAATAAGAGTATCATATGAGACATACAAAGATAAAGACCAGAATTCTTTTTCTTTTGTTATATATGCCATAGGTTCTCCTAAAGATCTACGATAAATCAAAGAATTTAAATGTTTATATTGTTTTTGACTTAATTTTATTTTATCAGAAGTTAAAATAAAACTACGAGGATAACCTGAAACATAACTTAGTAAAAACTCAGATTCATATTTAGGATTATCAAGATAAGATAATATTTTAATCGATTTTTTCAACCAATTTTTAATGTTCATAATGTACTTTTAGATAAAGAAGAAAGTATATCCGCTTGATATTCTTGAATTATTGGTTCAATAAGAAATTCTAATTTTCCTTGTAATACTTCGTTTAATTTATATATGGTAAGATTAATTCTATGATCTGTAATTCTATTTTGAGGAAAATTATATGTTCTGTTTCTATCTGATCTTTCTCCACTACCTAATAAAAGTCGTCTCATGTAAGCATTTTCTTGATGAGTTTTTTCTACTTTTTCTGCATGTACCCGAGCTGATAAAATAGACAATGCTTTTGCCTTATTTTTATGTTGTGATCGTTCATCTTGACATTCTACTACATGACCAGTAGGAATATGAGTAATTCGAATAGCAGAATCAGTAGTATTCACATGTTGTCCTCCAGCTCCAGAAGAACGAAAAGTATCAATTTTTAAGTCAGAAGGATTAATTTCTTCGATTTTAGTGTTTGGTTGCACTGGCATAATAGCAACAGTACAAGTAGAGGTATGAATTCTACCTTGTGATTCTGTCTCTGGTACTCTTTGAACACGATGACCACCGGATTCAAATTTTAAACGACCACAAGCTCCTTTTCCTGTAATTTTTGCAATTACTTCTTTAAATCCTCCTTTTTCGCTTTCACTAGTACTCATGATTTCTACTTTCCATAAACAAGATTCAGCATATCTAGTATACATTCTAAATAGTTCACCAGCAAAAATTGAAGATTCATCACCACCTGTTGCAGCTCTTATTTCAATGAAACAACTGTGTTTATCATTAGGATCTTCAGGAATTAATAATTCGTTAATTTTTTTCTCTAAGACTTTCTTTCTTTTATCAAATAAAAAGAGTTCTTCTTCTACTAAATTTTGTATTTCTATATCGTTAAATAAAGAATGAACATTTTTAATATCAGTTTCTAATTTTTCCCATTCTATAAAACATTTCACAATTTCAGAAAGTTTTAAATACTCTTGAGATAGACTCTTTAACTTATCTCGATTTGATATAATATTTTTTTGAGTAAGTAAAATTTCAATTTCTTGATAACGATTTCGTAAAGATTTTAATTTATTTAAAATAGAATTATTCATAATGTTTTCCATTTATTAAAATATTTTAAAAAAAAATTAATTAATATTTATGTTATGTAATTATTAATATATTTTATATATAAAAATATATTTTTTATTTAATAATTTATAAACATTAAAAAATTAAAATATCTACATTACTAAATTAGTATATCATTTTTAATATTTTCATTGTAATTTTAATAAAAACCAATTTGAATATACTTTAATAAGTAGAAAAATAAAAAAATGATTTATACATGGCCATCTCCTGCAAAAATCAATCTTTTTTTATACGTAACTGGTAGACGTTTAGATGGATATCATTATATACAAACATTGTTTCAATTTCTCAATTACAGTGATACATTGAAAATTATTCCTAATAAAACAGGTAAAATTAAATTATTTACCAAAAAAAAATCTCTTATTAACATACAAAATACTATTATCAATGCTGCTGAATTATTAAAAGAAAAAGCATTACTATATAAAAAAATAAAGTCTTACAATTTAGGAGCTAAAATTTTTTTAAATAAAATAATACCAATCGGTAGTGGATTAGGAGGTGGTTCTTCTAATGCAGCAACTACTTTAGTTGTTTTAAATAAATTATGGAATACACAATTTACGCTAAAAGAACTTGCTTTATTCGGTCTCGAAATAGGAGCCGATGTACCTTTTTTTATTATGGGAAAAACATCTATTGGTGAGGGAATAGGAGAAATTTTATATCCAATTAGACAAGAAGAAAAATGGTATTTAATTGTATATCCTAACATACGGATATTAACAAAAAATATATTTTCAAGCCCTTATTTAATAGTAAAATCCCCTAAAAAATCTATCAAAACATTATTAAAATCAGATTTTAGAAATGATTTTGAAAATATATTAAAAAGACAATTTATTACAATAAAAAAATTAATTGTAACGTTGTCTACATATGCACCTTCAAGAATAACAGGTACTGGATCTTGTGTTTTTTCTGAATTTAATAATAAAAAAGACGCTGAAAAAGTTTTTTCCTTGTTACCTAAAAATATGCGAGGATTTATAACAAAAAGTGTTAATATTTCACCATTGCATAGTATTGTTTACAAAAGAAAAGATATGTTTTTTTAATTAAGAAAAAATTTTTATACGAATTTATACATCAAATTTTTTTAAAATTTGACAAAAAAACAAAAAATACAATTAACTGAAAATATCACATAGAGAAATAAGGTTTTTTATGCCCGATATGAAACTTTTTGCAGGAAATTCTATTCCCAAACTAGCAAAGTTTATTGCCAATCGACTGTATATTAATTTAGGAAACGCTTCTGTAGGTCGATTTAGTGATGGCGAAATTAGTGTTCAAATAAATGAAAATGTAAGAGGCGGAGATGTCTTTATCATTCAATCTACTTGTTCACCTACCAATGATAATATAATGGAACTGGTTGTGATGGTAGATGCTTTAAGAAGAGCTTCAGCTGGTAGAATTACTGCAGTAATACCATATTTCGGATATGCTCGTCAAGATCGTCGAGTAAGATCAGCACGAGTCCCCATAACAGCAAAAGTAGTAGCTGATTTTCTATCTAGTATTGGAGTAGATCGCGTACTAACGGTAGATCTTCATGCAGAACAAATACAAGGTTTTTTTGATGTACCTGTTGATAATGTGTTTGGTAGTTTAATTCTTCTAGAAGACATGCTTCAAAGAGAATTAAAAAATCCAATTGTAGTTTCACCTGATATTGGTGGAGTAGTGAGAGCCAGAGCAATTGCTAAATTACTTTATGATACTGACATGGCAATCATAGATAAAAGAAGACCTCGTGCTAATGTTTCTCAAATTATGCATATTATTGGTGATGTAGCAAATCGTGATTGTATTTTGGTAGATGATATGATAGATACAGGAGGAACTTTATGTAAAGCTGCAGAGGCTCTTAAAGAAAGAGGAGCTAAAAGAGTTTTTGCATATGCTACTCATCCTATCTTTTCTGGAAATGCCTTTACTAACTTAAAAAACTCTGTTATTGATGAAGTTGTAGTGTGCGATACAATACCATTGTCAAAAAATATTGAATTACTACCTAATGTACGTACACTAACTTTATCAGGTATGTTAGCCGAAGCTATAAGAAGGATTAGTAACGAAGAATCTATTTCAGCAATGTTTGAACATTAAAAATTTTATTGTGTTTTTTAAAGATCTTTAAATATATGTAATACTAAGCACACTATAATTTTTTTATTATAAATAATGTGCTTAGTTTTAAAAACTATTAAATAATTCTAAAAAATCATTAATAATATCAAAAAAAACAAAAATAAAAATAGAAGTTTTCATGTAATCGTTATAAATAGAAATACTAAGATTTTTAAAAATAAAAAGAAAAAAAAACACGAATATTACACCACGAAAAACTCCAAAAAAACCTCCTAAAATAATATTAAAATAAAAAAAATCAATTTTTTTAATTATATTCTTTAAAAAACAATTTAATAGTTTTTTAACAACAAAAAAAAAATTATTAACATAAATATTAAACTTTTTTTTGAAAGAAAAATATCCTGTAAAGCATTTTCATAAAAAGAACTAAAATAATAATAATTATTTAAAAAATAAAAATTAAAAAACCAAAAAAAAGAAGATAAAAATTCTTTATAAAAACCACGTATTAATCCAAGCAAAAAAGAAAGTAAAAGAGTAAATATAATAATATAATCTATAAAAAACATACATTTTGTAAACCTATTTTTTTGTCTATATTTTTCGAAAAAATAAATTCTGCAACAGCAAGAAAAGACCCAAAAACTAAAATAGTATCTTCTTTTTTTACTATTTTATATAATTCCTTATAACATGTATCAATACTATCTGAGAAAAATGTATTATTTTTAGGTAATGCTTTTTTTAATTCATTTATAGTAGCAGTTCGAACATTCCTCAAAGGTGCTGCATACCAATAATGAATTTTATTCTTTAAAGGACAAACAATGCCTGAAATATCTTTATCGCGAAACATACCTATTATTGCATATATTTTTCCTTTTAAAGGAATTTCATCAATTTTTTTTGATAAATATAAAGCTGCATCTGGATTATGAGCTACATCAAGAATAATATTAGGAAAAGAAGAAATAACTTGAAATCTACCTGGTAAATTAATAGTTAAAAGAGATTTTCTTATAATTTTTTCACTAATCTTAAAACCTGAATAGTATAGTGCCGATAATGCAATAGCAGCGTTAGAAAGAGGTATTTGAGTTATAGGTAAATCAAAAAACTGAACATCTGAATGAATAAAACTCCAACTATAATTATTTTTTTTCCAAAACCAATCTATATTAATTTTTTTTAATATTGCGTTTTTTTCTTGCGCTATTTGATTCATGGAGTCTGGGATGTTTTTTTCTCCAATTACAGAAATTTTGTTTTTTCTAAAAATACCAGATTTTTCACGTGCAATACTTGAACGATTTTTTCCTAAAATATTTGTATGATCTATTCCTATATTAGTAATTATAGATAAATTAGAATCTATAATATTAGTAGCATCTAATCTTCCTCCTAGTCCTACTTCTAGTATTAGAATATCTAAAGAATGTTTTTTAAATAAAATTAATGATGAAAGTGTAATAAATTCAAAATAAGTCAAAATAGTTTTTTTTCTTGCAAATTCTATCTTCTTAAAGGAAGATATATGTTCTTCTTCAGTTAGAAAACACCCATTAATTCTAACTCTTTCTAAATAGCTTATTAAATGAGGAGAAGTATATAGTCCAACTTGATAACCTGCATTTAAAAATATTCCTTCTAACATTGCGCAAGTTGTACCTTTCCCATTAGTACCTGCAACAGTAAAAATAAACGTTTTAAAACTCAAAAGATCTAATCTTTTTGCTATAGATTTTAATTCGTAAAGATTTCTTACTTTCTTATCAAATTGTTCTAAATATTTTAACCATATAGATAAGGTGTTGTTTTTAATAATCATATTATTATTTTTATTTGTTTTATATAAAAGAAGACTTGTATTTTTTATAACAATTTACATATATCATAAAAACATAAAATTTTTTTATAATGTAAAATAGTATTGTTAATAAATGTAGTAAATAAAATTATCAATATAACAAACAATGTAAAAAAAATTGAAATAATAAAAAAATTTTTTGAGGAGTATTTTTATACTTATAAAAATTAAAACAATTGATAATCCATATTCAATTATGATATTTTTTTCTATAATAAAAGATAGAAAAAAATAGCGGGATACTATCTACAGAAAATCAAATATCACTTAATTTTAGGGAAATCAAAAATAAAAATAAAGCAGTAAAAAAACATTTTCATCATCAATATTTTTAGCAACTCTAAAAATCTTAGGGATGCGAGGTATTATAATGTTTTTTTCTTGGAATTGTTATTAAAACATATTTTTAAAGAAAGAAACAAAAAATAAAGATAAAAACCAGTAAAATTGATAAAAATAATAATTTTTTAAAGATTTTTGTATTATAAATATAATTATCTATTACAAATATTACTCACATTAACAATAAAAAAATCCAAAGTATTTTCATAAAAGAGATATAAATTACTATTTATATCCTAAAAAATAAATTTTAAAAATTAATAATTTTATCTTTAAAAATTATAAAAATGACATTAATTTAATAAAATTAATTAACGGATTTGGATATACACCTAATATTAAAATTATCATTGCTGAAAAAAATATAATTATTGCTGAAGGAGCATATAACCAATTTTTGAATATATTCAACTTTTGTCCTAATAATATATTTGATGGATCTAAATATAAATTAATAATAATTCTCAAATAACAATAAAAACCTAATATAGTACTAACTAAAAAAGAAATTCCTACTATCCATAAATGCTCTTTTATAATAATTGATAATATATAAAATTTTCCAATAAATCCTAAAGTCATTGGAAAACCAGCCAAAGAAAGCAAAACAAGAGTTAATATACTAGATAAACCTGGTTCTGACCAAAAAAATCCTTTATATGAAGATATAGAGTTAACACTATTATTATAAAAATTAGAAACTAAATTAATAATACCAAAATATGCTATATTGCTAAATAAATAACCACATAAATAAATTGAACTAGCTTCTAAAGATAATAAATAATTATTTTTTGATACTAAGAGTACCACAAAAAGATAACCTAATTGAGAAATTGAAGAATACCCAAAAAACCTTTTAAGATTATTTTGAAAAAGTGCCATTAAATTTCCAATTAACATGGAAAAAATAGTAATCAATGATAATAAAAAATATAAAATGTTGTTATTTAAACTAGAAATATGAGATAAAAAATGTAATAAAATACCAAAAGTAGAAATTTTACCAACAGTAGAAAAAAAAGACAATACTACTGAAGGAGTTCCTTGATAAACATCAGGAGTCCATAAATGAAATGGTACAATTGATAATTTAAAAAACAAAGATATCAATATCATAATAATACCAAATACAACGACTAATTTTTCATTTAAAGATATGATGTTTAAAACATGATTAATAGATGAAAAACTTAAATTTCCAGATATAGAATAAACCCATGAAATACCTAATAGTAAAAAACTAGACGCAATACTAGATAAAATTACATATTTAAATGCAGATTCTAAAGAATGTTTTTTATTATTAAAATAAGCAATTAAACCAAACATTGGTATAGACATAATCTCAATATTAATAAATAGAGAAGACATATGATTAGACACAATCGATAAAATTGCACCTAAATTTGAAATTAATATTAATAAATAAAATTCTTCTTTATTATAAGGATACCTTACTAAAGAAGGATATGAAAAAACACATGTACTAATACTAGCAATTATAATCATTCCTATATAAAAAATAGAATAACCATCAATATGAAATAAAATACCTACATCTAATGGAACTTGTGAAGTTAAAAAAAATAATGAAAAGAATACAGCTATAAAACTTAATATAACAAACACAGCAGTAAAAAAATGATTTCGACTATAAGAAATAGATAATATAACTGTTGTTAAAGAAAAAATAACAATAAAAAAAGGTAAAAATGCTGTTAATTGTTGTATATTTATTATCATTACTCATTATAACCTTATTTTTGAAATAGAATTATTAAACTTTTTTTGAATGTTATGTATGGAATTGTACGAAGTGTTTATAATTCTTTGCGGATTAAGACCTAAAAAAATTAACATAAAAATTAGTACTATTATTATCCATAATTCTTGTTTATTAACAAAAAAAATAGGGAATTTTTTTTTAGAAGAACCGTAAAAAATTTTTTGGATAAAATTTAAAGAATAAATAGAAGAAAAAACAATACCTATTGTTGCAAATACAGATATAAATGGAAAAGTCTGAAACATTCCAGATAAAATTAAAAACTCACCAATAAAATTTCCTGTACCAGGAACACCTAAATTTGCTAAAGCAAAAAATAACGAAAAACCAGGAATCCAATAAATGTACGACCACAATCCTCCCATTTGACGAACATCTTGAGTTTTTAAACGTTTATAGAGTTGACCAGATATAATACACAAAGCTGCAGTAGATATACTATTTGATAGCATTTGAATTACAACTCCTTGAAGTGCAATTTCATTATTGCTATAAATACCAATTAAGATTAATCCCATATGAGAAATTGAAGAATAAGCAATCAATTTTTTAATATTTGTTTGAGAAAAAGCAAGCCAAGCACCATAAAATATACTTATAATACCTAAATACATTGCTATTGGAGCAAATTTTTCTGTTGAATAAGGAAAAAGGACTAAATTATACCTCAAAAGAGCATAGGGGGCTGTTTTTAATAAAACACATATAATCTCTACTGTACCACAATATGAAGATTTAGTATGAATATCAGGCAACCATCCATGAAATGGGACAATAGGCATTTTTATAGAAAATGCTAAAAAAAATCCTAGCATAATTACATATTCTATATATTTATTAATTGAGTGATCAAGTAATAAATTATAATTAAAGGTTAATATATTAGTATCTTGATAATAGTTAAAAACTAATAATAAAATAGATGACAATAATATTAAACCAGAAATTTGTCCATATATAAAAAATTTATTAGCTACAGAATACCTTTTTTCTTTTTGAATTTCATTACTCCATAAAGATATTAAAAAATACATTGGAATTAACATTATTTCCCAAAAAAAGAAAAACAAAAAAAGATCAACAGCAATAAAAACACCAATTATCGAAGTTAAAACCAACATAAAATTAAAATAAAAAAAACCTTCATTTTGCTTAATTTCATTCCATGAAGAAATAATGGCTATTATAGATAAAAAAGAAGAAAAAATTAACATTATGATTGAAAAACCATCAATTGCAATATTAAACTCAATACCAAATTGTGGTATCCAAGGTATTTTAAATTGATAATCCCAATTAGGATAGTGCAACACTGGAACAAAATAATAATTTTTTTCAAGAAAAATTTGAATTATAACTAACAATGTAAATAATATTCCGGTCAAAGCAATCCAACGAGGTATATTTTTATTTAATTTATAGGAAAAAAAAGACAAAAAACTACTAAAAAATGGAATTATGATTAATAAAGAAAGTAACATTACACGTATATTCCTATTATCCACTATAAATATTTAATGAATAGAAGTGATTTTTATTTTTAGAAAAAGTACAAAAACCATTAAAAAGAAAACCAATAAATTAAAGTTAATATAAAAATTGAATTCACACCCAATACCATTGAAACTATATAAAACCTTACGTAACCACTACTAGTTTTTAATAAATAAAAACTAAAAAAATGTATTGTTTTTACAAAAAAACAAATTATTTTATTTAAAGGATCACAAGATAATATTTTAGATATATATAAATAAAAATTTATAAATAAAACTTTATAAATAAAATCAAAAAACCATCCTTTTAAAAAAAAATAATGTATATTTTTTATATATTTAATTTTAAATAAACGATCAATAAGATCTGGATTTTGAATCCAAAAATAATAAGATAAATATATTCCAAAAATAGATAATATACTAGATATCATTTCTAATATAAATTTATCACCTACCAATAAATTAGATTGAGGAAATACATTTAGTAACTGAGGGAATATATATGTACCAAAAAAAGTAGAAAAAAATAAAAGAATTGATAAAGGTATATAAGGTATATTATGTAATACTTTATTATAAGAAGTTACTTTATGAGTAACATCCCTATGAAAAACAACAAAAATCATTCTAAACGTATACAAAGCAGTTAAAAATGAACAAAATAAAGCAATTAAAAACAAATTATTATACCCATTTTGTAAAACATTAAATAAGATATCACCTTTGCTATAAAATCCTGATGTTACTAAAGGAAAAGAACTTAAAGATGCACCTCCTACTATAAAACTACAATATAAAAAAGGCAGTGTTTTTCGTAAACCACCTAATTTAAATATATTTTTTTCATTTTGACATAATATAATTAATGAACCCGCAGACAAAAATAACAAGGCTTTAAATACTGCATGAATAATTAAATGGGTAATAGCCGCACTCCATGCCTTTACACCTAATGCTAAAAACATATAACCTATTTGACTCATAGTCGAATAAGCTAAAATACATTTTATATCATGTTGACATAAAGCAGAAACACTAGAAATTAATATTGTAATTATTCCAATCACACTTATCAGATATAATGTATCTGGAGTTAATAAAAATAAAAAATGTGTTCGTGCTATTAAATAAACACCGGCAGTTACCATAGTAGCTGCATGTATTAAAGCTGAAACAGGAGTAGGACCAACCATAGCATCTGACAACCAAGTTTGTAATGGAAACTGTGCAGATTTGCCAATTACTCCTATTAATAAAAACAGTGTGATAAAATTTAAACCATAAAAATTTTCTATATTTAAAAAACTTGATAGAAATTTAATTTCTTGAAAATTAAAAGTACCATATTCTTGGTATATTAAAAACATTGCAATAACTAAAAACACATCAGAAATACGAGTTAAAATAAATGCCTTTAAAGCACAAAAATTATTTTTACTTTTAGTATAATAAAAACCAATTAACAAATAAGAACATACACTAACTCCTTCCCATCCTAGATACATAAATAAAAAGTTATCTGCTAATACTAGTACTGACATACTTGCTATAAATAAATTAGTATAAGCAAAAAAACGTGAATTACCTTCTTTATTTTTCATATACCAAGAAGAAAAAATATTTATTAAAAAACCAACACCTGTAACCATAAGTAACATACTCAAAGACAATTCATCTAAAAGAATACTGAAATCTACTTTAAATTCTTTAATATAGACCCAATTGCATAATTTTTGAGTAAATACTTGATCAGTATTTGTAATAAGGTTTCTTCCATAAAAAAAAGTAATGATAAATGATAAAAATATTGAAAATATACCTATATAAGATGTATTTCTTTTAGAAAATACATCTTGTGAACAAGATAAAAACAAAAATCCAATTAAAGGTAAAAAAATTGTTAAAAAAATAATATTCATCCATGCATCTCGCTTAAAATATCAATATTTAATGTTTTTTGACGCCTATAAAATTGAAGTAATAGTGCTAATGCTATTCCGGCTTCTGTCGCAGCTAAAGTAATAACAAATATATACATTATTTGACCATCTGCTTGTTGCCAATAACTACCAACGACTATTAACGCCAATCCAACAGCATTCATCATTATTTCTAAGCTAATTAATATAAATAATATATTACGTCGAACTATTAAAGACGTTAAACCCAAAAGAAATAGCACTAATGATAGAAATAATCCGTGAAATAAAGAAATCATAAATTATCATCCTTTATAAAAATTAATTAATTAATTATAATATTTTTTATTTAAATGTTTTTTTTCTCCTCCAATATGAAAAATAACAACTAAAGCAGAAAGTAAAAGAATTGAAGACAATTCAACTAATAACACATAAGGACCAAATAAACTAACACCTACCATTTTTGAATCAATTAAAATTCCCTCTATTTTTTTTTCTTTTAAAAAAAATATTGCATAACTCATTGATAATAATAATATTAATGATAAAATACTAGGTATAATCCAAAAAACAGGCATAAAAAATTTTTCTTCTTTTATATCGTATTCATCACCAAGATTCAGCATCATAATAACAAAAACAAATAGTACTATAATAGCCCCTGCATAAATAATAACTTCTAAAGCACCAGCGAAAAATGCACCAAGTGAAAAAAACACACCAGCTATTGACAAAAGAGAGATTATTAAATACAACAAGGCATATACCGCATTTTTTTGAATGATTACACAAAAAGTAGAAATCACTGCTATAAATGAACATATATAAAAAATATATTCCATAAAAAATTTTCCTTATGGTAACAAATTCTTCACGTCAATAGGTTTAGATTCAGAATCTAATTCACCTGTACCTTTCTCTTTTATGGAGACACCAGAAAAATTATAAAAATTATAATCTGGATACTTACCTGGACCTGCGATTAATAAATCTTTTTTTTCATATACTAAATCTTTTCTTTTAAAATCAGATAATTCAAAATCATTAGTTAATTGAATAGCAGCTGTGGGACATGCTTCTTCGCATAAACCACAAAATATACAACGAGAAAAGTTAATTCTAAAAAATTCTGGATACCAACGACCATTAATGTTTTCAGATTTTTGTAAGGAAATACAATCTACAGGACAAACTGCTGCACATAAATTACAGGCAACACAACGTTCTTTTCCATCTATATTACGAGTTAATATAATACGACCTCTATAACGAGGAGAAAGATGCACTTTTTCTTCAGGATATAATTTAGTTTCAGATTTTGAAAAAATATTACAACCAATCATAAAAATGCTTCTTATTTGTGTGAAAAATCCAATAATGATATTTTTTAACATCATAAATAAAAACATCTCTTAAAAATTATAATAATATAAAAAAAGCAGTTAATAGCAAATTAAATAATGTTAACGGCAAACAAAATTTCCATCCAAATGACAACATTTGATCGTATCTTGGTCTAGGTAAAGAAGCTCGTATTAAAATGAAAATAAAAATAAATAATAGCGTTTTTAAAAAAAACCATATAAAACCAGGTATCCAAGGCCCAAACCAGCCACCAAAAAAAATTGTAACTATTAATAACGAAATCGTAATAATAGAAATATATTCTCCAATAAAAAATAAACCAAATTTCATTCCAGAATATTCAATATGATAACCATCAGCTAATTCTTGTTCAGATTCCGGTTGATCAAAAGGATGTCTATGACATACAGCCAAACCTGCTATAAAAAAAGTTAAAAAACCAAAAAACTGCGGAAAAAAATTCCAAATATCTTTTTGATTATTTACAATATCTAAAATTTTAAAAGATCCTGATTGAATGACTACACCCATTAATGATAAACCTAAAAACACTTCGTAACTTAAAGTTTGAACACAAGCACGCATTGCTCCTAACAATGAATATTTATTATTACTAGACCAACCAGCAAATAAAATAGAATAAACCGATAAACTAGCCATCATTAAAAAAAACAAAATTCCTATATTTAAATCAATAATAACAAAATGAGATGTGAATGGAATAATTGGAATAACACATAATAAAGAAACAAAAGCAATTACTGGTGATAAAACAAAAACAAATTTTCTACTAAATGGGGGTATCCAGTCTTCTTTAAACAAAATTTTTACCATATCAGCACAAAGTTGTAAACTACCTCCCCAACCTACTCGATTAGGTCCATGTCTATTTTGAAATAATCCTAATAATCTACGTTCAACAACACTTAACATAGCAGCAGAAAAAATTATTAAAAATAAAATAAGAATAATTTTTGATAAACAAAAAATTATTCCAAATATATTTGTTTTTGACCAAATCATTCAACAAATTCCTGTAAAAATTTAATTTTTTTACCAACCAGAGCGATAGGAAAACCTTTTCTTCCTATAGGTAAACCTATCTGTTTTTCATGTAAACACTTAGAAAATCGTATTTTTAAACGATAATCTTCATTCAAACAATTAAATTCTACTATAGAATCTTCCTTAAATCCTAATTCAACACCATCTATTAAACTAATTAAAGCATATTCGAAAGGAATATTTTCTTGTATTGTAGATGAATATTGAGTTAATTCTTCATTTCCAAAAAGATGATAATAAGGAATTATATACCAGTATTTTCCTTTCATAAAATTTTTTGGAATTAAATTGAAATAAAAATTTTTTGTTTTTTTCTTTTTTTTAAAAAGATATGTACCTGAATCTCCAGATATTAAATTTTGACCTATTTTAGTTTGAAATTTATTCCATGCTTGAGGTGAATTCCATCCGGGAAACCAAGCAAATGGGATATGAGGTATCAATTTATTAGGTTGATTATAACCTTCCATAGAAAATGAAAACATAGTGTTTACATCTTCAGGTTGTGCAGGTTCATGAATATTAATGTCAGCACGTAAAGCAGTTCTTCCGCTAGATCTAATAGGAGATCGAGCAATTTTTTGACCATGAATACGAAAATTAGCATCTGGTTCATTTTTTCTTATATCTTCAAAAATTGGATATTTTTTAATATACTCTTTTGTTACATCATCTAAATTAAACCAAGATATTTCTGTTTTATGAATTTTTGATTTAATAAAATGCAACCATTTCCAACTTTCATAAAGACAATTACTCTTATCATAAAAAATAGGATCATAAACTTGAAAAAAACGTTGTGCTCTTCCTTCAAAATTTACTATTGTACCAGAGGTTTCTGCAAAACTAGTTGAAGGCAATTTTAATCCAGATTTTTTATAAGTTTCTGTATATTGATGATCTATTGTAATAATTTTTTCTTGTTGTTTGAAAAAAACATCACAGTCATGTTTAGATGCAAACCGATATAAATCATATTCCATAAAAATTACAGCATCTACTTTTTTTTCTCTAAATTCTTTAATCATAGAATCCAAAGACATACCTCCCATTAATCCTAATCCTAAACTATTAGAAGAAGATGTTAAAAAAGTGAGACCAACATGATGATTAATATTGTTAATTTTAAGAGATTTGGCTATATTTATAGCTGACTTGATAATAGAAGTGCTAAAAGAGTGTGTACCTGAAATAATTAATGATTTTTTTGATGAAAGCAATTTATTAGCAATTAATAAAACTTTCTCTTTTAATACAGAGCTCAAATTTGTTATTTCTGGTAAGTTTTTATCTAATTCATAAGCAATTGCAGATGATAAATTGACTTGTTCATAGATGGATCCAAAATAAGACCATTCAGAAATATCATCTAATTTATTTTCATGCGTATGCATAATATATAAAGAATTTTTATAGTTTTCTGTAATATGGGAGATGGAATTACTATTCCATTGAGGTATTCCATATAAAGATGCAATATCATATGCTTTCTTTTTAATTGCTTGACGTATTGCAAGAGCAACTCGAGGTGAAGTTTGCGTTAAATCTTCTCCTAAAACTAAAATTACATCATAAGTTTCAATTTCTTTCAAACACGGAATATATATATCACTATCTTGTAAAACATCTAAAATCAACTTAACACACTGTTCTTCTTTTTCAGACATACCATGAGAAAAATTTTCTGTTCCTACTAATTCTTGTAATGCAAAATTATTTTCTATACTTGATCGAGAAGAACCCACACCAATAATACGATTATATTTTTGAAAAAAATCAGCTGCAAATTCTACTGCTTTTGTAAAATTCAACACAGTAGAATTCTTGTTATTAATATAAACTGGTTTTTTTGGGCGTGTAATCAAGTTAGTATGAGAATAACCAAATCTACCAAGATCACAAATTAAATAATGATTTATATTTTCATGATATCTATTTTCTATTCGACGAACTTCACCATAACGTTCTCCAACGCTAATATTACAGCCAACACTACAATTATGACATACTCCTGGACCATATTGCATATCCCATTTACGATTATATTTTTTAGAATGAGTTTTATCAGTAAAAACTCCAGTAGGACATAATTCTACTAAATTACCAGAATGTTCGCTTTCTAAAACACCATCTTCTATACGACCAAAATAGATATTATTATTCGAACCATAAACTCCAAAATCAGTTCCATCTGCATAATCATTATAATATCTAACACAACGATAACAAGCAATACATCGATTCATTTCATGTTTAATAAAAGATCCTAAATATTGATTTTTATGCGTTCTTTTTTTAAATCTAAAATTACGTATATTGTGTTTTGTCATTACAGTCATGTCTTGCAAATGACAATGACCACCTTCCTCACATATTGGACAATCATGTGGATGATTAGTTAATAAAAGTTCTATTACTAAACTTCGAAAAACTTCTGATTCAATATTATTTGTAGAAATTATGGCTCCATCTGTTACAGGAGTCATACAAGACATAATTAGTCGACCTTTAGGATCTTCAAAATCATTATATTGTGTTACAGCACACTGACGACAAGCTCCTAAACTGCCCAATAAAGGATGCCAACAAAAATAAGGAATATCAATACCTACTGATAAACAGGCTTGCAGTAAATTTTCTGACTCATTAACATCATATATTTTACTATCTACATAAATTCTAAACATAAGAGAATAATTCCAAAACTTATACTTAAAGAGTTTTATTTTAAAATAAATTTCTATATTTTAAATAAATATTTTTTGTAAAAAAAATTAATTTTAAGCTAAATATAATTAGATTGAATTCCTATAATTTTTTTATTGAAATTTTCTTTTTTTAGATTAATACCAGCTTCAAATTCAGAACGAAAATATTTTATAGCACTTTGTAAAGGCTCTATCGCACCAGGAGCATGAGCACAAAACGTTTTTCCTGGACCTAAATTTTTGCATAATCTTTCTAAAGTATTGATGTCATTTTTTTGTCCTTCCTGTTTTTTTAAACTGTTTAATATTTTTACAATCCATGGTAATCCATCTCTGCATGGCGTACATAAACCACATGATTCACGAGCAAAAAATTTTTCTAAATTATATACTAATGACACCATGTTTGTTTTATTATCAACTGCTATACAAAGAGCAGTTCCTAAACGACTTCCTGCCCTACTAATATTTTGAAAATCCATTGGCAAATCTAAATGTTCAGTGGTTAAAAAATCTGTACCTGCGCCTCCAGGTTGCCAAGCTTTTAAAGACAAACCACACTGCATTCCACCAGCATAATCTTCTAAAATCTCACGGGCAGTTGTTCCAAAAGGTAATTCCCAAACACCAGGATATTTTACCTTTCCTGAAAACCCCATTAATTTAGTACCACTATCAATACTTTTAGATAAATTTTTATACCAATTAACACCATGCAATAAAATTGCAGGAACATTAGAAAGTGTTTCTACATTATTTACACAAGTAGGTTTACCCCACAAACCAAATATAGCTGGAAAAGGAGGTTTAGATCGAGGATTAGCTCTTCGACCTTCTAATGAATTAATTAAGGCCGTTTCTTCTCCACAAATATAACGACCAGCTCCAGTATGTAAAACTAATTCAAAATTAAATCCACTCCCTAAAATATTAATGCCAATATAACCAACACTAATAGCTTCTTGTATAGCAGATTTTAAGATATGTTCTGCTTTAATATATTCTCCTCTTAAAAAGATATAAGCACGAGAAACATTCAATGCATATGATGCTAATATTATTCCTTCAATTAATTGATGAGGAATTTGCTCCATCAATAATCTATCTTTATATGTACCTGGTTCCATTTCATCTGCATTACAAACTAAATAACGACAATCTGAAAAAAATTTATTTTGAAACATTAAACTCCATTTTAAACCAGTAGAAAAACCTGCCCCTCCTCTTCCCTTTAATCCTGATTCTTTTATTACATCAATTACATCTTCTGGCGACATATTCTTTAATACTTTTTGTAAAGATACATAACCGTTTTTATCACAGTATTCCTTAATTAAAACAGTTTTTTGATCATTTCTTAATCGCCAAGTTAAAGGATGTGTTTCAGCAGTACGCAAAATTCTGTTCATTTATACAACTCTAATAAATGTGGTATAGCTTCGGGAGTTAAACAAGAATGTGTATCTTCATTTATCATAATAGTAGGAGCTTTATCACAGTTTCCTAAACAACAAACTGGTAATAAAGTAAACCGATTATCTTTAGTCGTTTCTCCTATTTTTATTTTCAAATAATTCTCTAAAGCTGTTTTTATCATTTTATAACCTGTTAAAAAGCAAACAACACTATCACAATAACGAATGATATTACGACCGACAGGTTGACGGAAAATTTGACTATAAAAAGTAGCAACCCCTTCGACTTCACTGGGGTTTATTTGAAGTATCTCAGAAATGGCATAAATAGCTTGATCAGAAACCCATCCTCTTTTCTTCTGAACAATCTTTAATGCTTCTATAGAAACAGCTCTATAGTTTTCATAATATTTTTTTTCATTTTCTATTTCATTTATTTCTTCATTAGTCAATATAAATTTTGTACTAATTTTTCGAAATTTACTTTTTTTTTATACATAATTATCTATCCACGTCAGACATAACAAAATCTATACTACCTAAATATACAATTAAATCTGATATTAAACTTCCACGAATAACTGAAGGTATTTGTTGTAAATGTGGAAAACTAGGCGTACGTATTCTTGTACGATAACTCATCGTACCACCATCACTAATTAAATAATAACTATTAATTCCTTTTGTTGCTTCAATCATTTGAAAACTTTCATTTTTCGGAATAACTGGGCCCCAAGATACCTGTAAAAAATGAGTAATCATATTATCTATATTTTGTAAAACAGAATCTTTAGCAGGTGGTGTCGTTAAAGGATGATCAGACTTAAATGGACCTTCTGGCATATTTTTTAAACATTGATTTAAAATAACAAGACTTTGATAAATTTCTTCAACTTTAATCATCACTCTCGAATAAGCATCACTTATTCCTGTACCTATTGGTATATCGAAATCATAGTTTTGATAACCAGAATATGGTCTCCATTTTCTCACATCAAAATCTAACCCTGTAGCACGTAATCCTGCTCCTGTAATGCCCCATTTTAATGCTTCTTTTTTATTATATTCAGCAACTCCTTTTGAACGATTAATTAAAATACTATTTTTTAGCGCAGTAGTTACATAATACTGTAATCGTTTTGGCATCCAATCAAGAAATTCTTTTAATAAAATATTCCAACCATTTGGAAGATCATGAGCTACTCCTCCAATACGAAACCAAGCTGGATGCATACGAGCACCTGTAATCGCTTCAATTAAATCATATATTTTTTGACGATCAGTGAAAGCAAAAAAAACAGGTGTCATACAACCAACATCTTGAATAAAAGTAGAAATATATAACAAATGACTATTTATTCGAAATAATTCTGACATCATTACACGAATAACTTCTACTTTTTCTGGAACTGAAATATTAGCTAACTTTTCAACAGCCAAAACATAAGGCATTTCATTAACACAACCTCCAAGATATTCAATTCTATCAGTATAAGGAATATAACTATGCCATGATTGACGTTCTGCCATTTTTTCAGCACCACGATGGTGATATCCAATATCTGGAACACAATCTACTATATTTTCACCATCTAATTGTAAAACAATTCTAAAAGCACCATGAGCAGAAGGATGATTGGGACCTAAATTTAAAAACATAAATTCTACATCATCGTTTTTACGTTTCATACCCCATAATTCAGGTTTAAATTTTAATCCTTCCATTTCTATATCTTCTTTTTCTTCATTTAAAAAGAAAGGTTTATACTCAGTTGCTCTTGCAGAATAATTTTTTCTTAATGGATGCCCTGTCCATGTACTAGGCATAATAATACGAGTTAAATTAGGATGTTTATCAAAAATAATTCCAAACATGTCCCATGTTTCACGTTCGTACCAATTAGCATTTGGAAATAAATTTATAAAAGTTGGTAAAATTAAATCGTGTTCTAATAGTGGAACTTTGAGCATGATATCAGAGTTACGTTCAATAGATATCAAATGATAAAAAACTGAAAAATCTGCGGATGGTAAATTTTCTCGATTTAATCGAAAACGTTCATCAGTACCATGTAAATCATAAAGCATAGTATAAGGCTGATGCAAGTTATATAAAAAATTTCCTACATTTAATAAAATTTCTTTTTCTATCCATACTACAGGAAAACCAGTTATAGTAATTTGTTGAAAAAATGATTCTTTACCAAACTCATCAAACAGATTTTTCATTACTGAATCGTTTGGATCTTCTTTAAACACTTTTTTAAATAAAATTTTATTTTCTTTTTGAGTTAAATTTATCATAAATTGCTCATTGTACTTATCTTAACAATATCAATTGCATCATTAAATATTTTCTGATGTCGGAAGATTAACTATATTAATTCTTTTGCTTCTTTTTCTATTTTTTTCAGATATCATCTTTTTATTATATATTCCTTGTTCTCCGATTACCCAAGATAATGGTCTTCTTTCTTCTTTAATTAATTTTTGTAATAACATCAAACCTTGTATATATGCTTCAGGGCGAGGTGGACAACCAGGTATATAAATATCTACTGGTAAAAATTTATCTACTCCTTGAACAACAGAATAAATATCATACATACCACCAGAATTAGCACATGAACCCATAGAAATAACCCATTTTGGTTCTAACATTTGATCATATAATCGTTGAATAACAGGAGCCATTTTTATAAATGGCGTACCGGCAATTACCATAACGTCTGCTTGTCTTGGCGAAGCACGTAAAACTTCAGACCCAAAGCGAGCAACATCATGTACAGAAGTAAAAGCCGATACCATTTCTACATAACAACAAGATAATCCAAAATTGTAAGGCCAAAGAGAATTTTTTCGTCCCCAATTAACTATTTTATGTAATAATTGAGTGATTTTACCCATAAAAATATTTTTTTTTAAATATTCTTCTACAGGATCATTAACAGATTGAATGCTTTTTTTTGGATATTTTGCATTATTTTTGCAATTTTCAGCTTTAGTTAAAGTATAATTCATTTTTTTTCTCATTAAATAAATTTTAAATATTTAAATATCTATTTTAAGACGTCCAACTTAACGCTTTTATACGAATTAAATAAATCAATCCTAATATAATAGACATTATAAACATAGTAGCTTCTATAAATCCAATCCATCCAGATTCAGATACACTGACAGACCATGCATATAAATATAATGCTTCAACATCAAAAATAACAAAAAACATAGCTATTAAATAAAATTTAACAGAAAAATGAAGATAAGTATTGCCTACTGAAACAATACCTGATTCAAAAGGAGTATTTTTATATCTAGATATAGATCTACCACCTAAAATTGAACTCAAAAAAAGCATAAAAAAACAAAATCCTAAAGAAAAAATTATAAAAATAAAAAAAGACAAATATTCTGTTGTTATTTCCGTATTTTTAAACATAGATTTTCCTGAAATATTTAAATTATTTAAATAAACTTATTTTAAATAAGGATTAAATTATTTTTTATATAAAATAGAATTATATTCTAGAAAAAAAAAAACACAAATATTAAACATATTAATAAATATACATTATCAAATAAAACAAGAAATTATGAAATAATTCATACTTTATTACTAAAACTTTACTTTTTTTTTACCTTAACCCTTGATGGCTGAAAAAGAGACCCCATTTAATAATCATTCAACTTTAAAGATAAAGTACAATGAAATATTATTGTAGAGTTAATTGAAAGCCAAAAAAATGGTTACATCAAGGTTGAAAACCCAATTTATCAAGATATTATAGGAGAAATTTTAATGGGTAAAATTATTGGTATTGACTTGGGCACAACCAACTCTTGTGTTGCCATTATGGATGGCAACAAACCACGTGTATTAGAAAATGCAGAAGGTGATCGTACTACACCTTCAATTATTGCATATACTCAAGAAGGAGAAGTTTTAGTAGGACAACCTGCTAAACGTCAAGCTATAACTAATCCAAAAAACACATTATTTGCAATAAAACGCTTGATTGGTAGAAAATTTCAAGACGATGAAGTACAACGTGATATAAAAATCATGCCTTATAAAATTATAAATTCTGATAATGGTGATGCATGGATTAATGTAAAAAAAGAAAAAATGGCACCTCCCCAAATTTCTGCAGAGGTATTAAAAAAAATGAAAAAAACTGCAGAAGATTACTTAGGAGAAACAATAAAAGAAGCTGTTATTACAGTCCCTGCTTATTTTAATGATGCTCAACGTCAAGCAACTAAAGACGCTGGAAGAATTGCAGGACTAGAAGTTAAGCGAATTATTAATGAACCTACAGCTGCTGCGCTTGCGTATGGTTTAGATAAAGGACAAGGAAATAGAACAATAGCAGTCTATGACTTAGGTGGTGGAACTTTTGACATCTCAATTATTGAGATAGATGATGTTGACAAAGAAAAAACATTTGAAGTTCTTGCTACTAATGGAGATACCCATCTTGGTGGTGAAGATTTTGATAGTAGATTAATTAACTATTTAGTAACAGAATTTAAAAAAGAACAAGGCATAGATTTAAGAAATGATCCTCTTTCTATGCAACGTTTAAAAGAATCTGCAGAAAAAGCAAAAATAGAATTATCATCTGCACAACACACAGATGTAAATCTTCCATATATTACAGCAGATGCTAATGGTCCTAAACATTTAAATATCAAAGTTACCAGATCAAAACTAGAGTCTTTAGTAGAAGATTTAATAATTCGTTCTATTGAACCACTAAAAGTTGCATTAAAAGATGCAGGGCTATCAGTATCTGATATAAATGATGTTATATTAGTAGGTGGTCAAACAAGAATGCCTATGGTTCAAGCTAAAGTTGCAGATTTTTTTGGAAAAGAACCTAGAAAAGATGTAAATCCAGATGAAGCTGTTGCAGTAGGTGCGGCAGTGCAAGGAGGAGTACTCTCTGGTGATGTCAAAGACGTTTTGCTACTTGATGTAACTCCTTTATCCCTGGGCATTGAAACTATGGGTGGGATAATGACTCCACTAATAAATAAAAATACTACTATTCCTACTAAACATAGCCAAGTGTTTTCAACAGCAGAAGACAATCAATCAGCAGTAACTATACATATATTACAAGGTGAACGTAAAAAATCATCAGATAATAAATCTTTAGGACAATTTAATTTAGATGGAATTGAGCCAGCACCTAGAGGCACTGCCCAAATCGAAGTAACATTTGATATTGATTCTGATGGAATATTACATGTATCTGCAAAAGACAAAAAAACAGGAAAAGAACAAAAAATTACTATTAAAGCATCTTCTGGACTTAAAGAAGAAGAAATCAAAAAAATGATAGATGATGCAGAAGCGAACTCTGAAGCTGATCAAAAATTTGAAGAATTGATTCAAACAAGAAATCAAGGTGATCAATTAATTCATAGTACAAAAAAACAATTAAATGAAAGTAAAAACATAATTGAAGAAAAAGACAAAAAAGAAATTGAATTAGCTTTAGATAAATTGGAAAAAGCATTAAAAGGAGAAAACAAATCTGAAATTGAAAAAAATATACAAATGCTTTTAAAACAATCATCAAAGCTAACAAAAGTTAATCAAAAAAAATCAGAAGAAAATATCAAAAACAAAAATAATTCATCTAATAAAAAAGATGAAAATATTGTAGATGCCGAATTTGAAGAAATTAAAGATCCTAAAAAGTAAAAAATAGGGAAAATTACAAAAGACTTTAAACTAGCACGGGCGTAGATAAGCTTCTACGCCCGTGCATTATTTTAAAATCAGGAAGAGTAAGTAAGCATGGCAAAAAAAGACTACTATCAAATTTTAGGGATTTCAAAATCCGCCGAAGAACGTGAAATCAAAAAAGCATATAAAAAATTAGCAATGAGATATCATCCTGATCGAAATCAAGGAGATAAAACTGCTGAAAATAAATTTAAAGAAATAAAAGAAGCTTATGAAGTATTAATTAATGAAGAAAAAAGAAATGCATATGATCAATATGGACATGCAGCTTTTGATAATAGCTATTCTGGAAATAGTTCATATAGTACATTTACTAGTTCTTCAGACTTTGGAGATATTTTTGGAGATGTTTTTGGAGATATTTTTGGGGGAAATAGAAATAAAAGAGCTAAAAAAGGATCTGATTTATGTTATAATATGGAAATTTTTTTAGAAGAAGCAGTAAAGGGCACTCAAAAAGAAATCCGTATTCCTACTTTTCAGAAATGTAAAATATGTTATGGAAGTGGTGCTAGAATTGGAACAAAACCTCGATCATGTTCCACATGTCATGGAAAAGGTCAAATACATATTAGAAAAGGCTTTTTCACTGTACAACAATCATGTAATGTATGTTATGGAAAGGGAACAGTGATTAAAGATCCATGTAATTCATGTCATGGTCAAGGCAAAGTTGAAACATATAAAACGTTGTTAATAAAAATTCCACCTGGAATCGATACTAATGATAGAATTCGTTTAAACAACGAAGGAGAACCTGGTACTAACGGTGCACAATCAGGTGATCTTTATGTACAAATTACAGTTAAAAAACATCCGATTTTCGAAAGAGAAAAAAATAATTTATATTGCGAAGTGCCAATAAATTTTACTATGGCTGCTTTAGGTGGAGAAATAGAAGTACCTACTTTAGACGGTAGAGTTAAACTGAAAATACCATCTGAAACACAATCAGGAAAACTTTTTCGCATTAAAGGAAGGGGAGTAAAATCGGTACAAAATAGAAATCAAGGTGATTTATTGTGTCGTATTGTAGTAGAAACACCAGTTAATCTTAATGAAAAACAAAAAAATCTTTTATTTGAACTAGGAAATAGTTTTAATGGTTTTCGGGGTGAAAGAAATAGTCCACGTTCAAAAAGATTTTTTGATGGAGTAAAAAGATTTTTTGATGATTTAACAAAATAAAATTCTATGAAAAAGTATTGCTTCTGAATGTAAAATTAGAGGCAATACTGTTTAAGTACTTAATTTTTACACATTTTAGAAATTTGTAATAATAAGTTAGATTTATAACGTGCAGCTTTATTTTTATGTATTAAACCTTTATTTACATGAGCATCAACAATAGGTTGCATTTTTTTAAATGCCTCTTGCGCTGCTTCTTGTGTCCCAGAAGCAATAGCAACTCGTACTTTTTTTATAAAAGTTCGAATCATTGAACGTCGACTAGTATTTTGTTTTCGACGTCTTGCAGATGTTATCGCGTCTTTTTTAGCAGATTTAATATTAGCCAATGTTCACCTCTAAATTTTTTTAAAAAAAATGAATATTTATTTAAAAATGTAATATATATAAATATACTAAAAATATTTTTCTAAAAAAAATATTTAATCATATTAACAAAAATATTTTTATGAAAAAAATAAATTATTCGAAGAAATATTTTTTAAATATGCAAATTACCGTATTTGAAAAGGTTAGCCCAAAAATGAAAATTATCAGGGGTATCCATAATCTTAAAGAAATTCATTCTAATTCAGTTGTCACAATTGGAAATTTTGATGGAATACATTTAGGACATCAAAAATTATTTTTTCATACGTACATAACAGGAAAAAAACATAACATACCAACTATAATAATTTTATTTGAACCTCAACCATTAGAATTTTTAAAAAATAAAAATGCTCCAGTTAGAATTACGACTTTTCGTGAAAAAATAAAATATACTGCATCTTATAATATTGATACGGTTTTATGTATTAGATTTAATGCATTTTTTCAATCTTTAACTGCAGAAGATTTTATCATAAATATACTAATAAATAAACTGCATGTAAAATTTATAGTAATAGGAGATGACTTTAGATTTGGGTTTCAAAGAGATGGAAACATTAATCTTCTAAAAAAATTAGGAGATAAATATTTATTTCATGTAATAAAGGTAAAATCTTTATATAAAGATAATACAAAAATTAGTAGCACTACAATCAGAGAGGCCTTATCTAAAAATAATATAAAATTAGCTTCTCAATTATTAGGTCGTCCATTCAGTATTTACGGTCGAGTAGTTCACGGAAATTCAATAGGAAAAAAATTAGGTTATCCTACAGCAAATATACGTTTAAATAAAAATTTTCTATTAAGTAATGGGGTATATGCAGTAAAAGTTAATTGTTTTTTAAATAAAAAATTTCTGGGAATATGTAATATTGGCATAAAACCAAGTTTTTTTGATACTCAAAAAAATAAAGTTCTTGAAGTTTATTTATTTAATACAAAAATGAATTTATATGGAAAATATATAGAAGTTCTTATCTGTAAAAAAATACGTGATGAACTATTTTTTCCCTCAATAAAAGAACTTAAAAATCAAATTTTTAATGATATACAAAAAGTCAAAAATTATTTCAATATATCTTATAATTTATACTAAAACGAAAATACAATGAATGATTATAAAAAAACACTAAACTTACCTAAAACAACATTTTCTATGAAAGGTAATCTTGTAAAAAAAGAACCCGAAATTTTAAAAAATTGGCATAAAAATAATCTTTATAAATTAATTAGGAAAAAAAAAGAAGGAAAAAAAATATTTTTTTTACATGATGGTCCACCTTATGCTAATGGAAATATTCATATTGGACATGCTGTTAATAAAGTTTTAAAAGATATTATTATAAAATCTAAAAATATATCAGGATTTGATGCGCCTTATATTCCATCGTGGGATTGCCACGGATTGCCTATTGAACAAAAAGTAGAAGAAACTATTTCTGATTGTGAAAAAATATCTACTTCAAAATTTCAAGAAAAATGTAGAGAATATGCAGAAAATCAAGTTCAAAAACAAAAAAAAGATTTTATTAGACTAGGAGTTATAGGTGACTGGGAAAATGCTCATCTTACAATGGATTTTAAAAACGAAGCAAACATAATTAGAACATTATCCAAAATTATTAAAAAAAAATATTTATATCAAGATTTTAAACCTGTATATTGGTGCCTTTCATGTTCTTCATCTTTATCTGAAGCAGAAGTTGAATATTCTAAAAAAACATCAGATTCAATTATAGTCGCTTTTAAAAATCAAAATAAATCAATTATAGAAAACATATTTAATTTAAAAAAAATCAATCAAAAAGAAATATATTTACCTATTTGGACAACAACACCATGGACTCTTCCATCTAGTAAAGCTATTGCAATACATCCAGATTTTGCATATCAACTCATTGAAACTGAAAAATATAATTTAATTATTGCGAAAAAATTAGTTAAAAATGTATTAAATAAATTAAAAATAAAAAAATGGATAGTAATAGATTCTATAAAAGGAAAATATTTAGAAAATGTAATATTTTTACACCCATTTCTTAAAAATATTTATTTACCTCTTATTTTAGGAAAACATGTCACACTTGAATCAGGAACAGGATGTGTTCATACGGCACCCGATCACGGACCAGATGATTATAAAGTTAGTCAAAAATATAATATTAAAATAAGTAATTTAGTAGATTTTAAAGGTAACTATATCTCTAATATACATCCAAAACTAGATGGTATTAACATTTTTCAAGCTAATTCAATTATTATAAAAATATTAACTGAAAGAAATCTTCTATTACACCATGAATATTTAAAACATAACTATCCACATTGTTGGAGACATAAAAACCCAATTATTTATAGAGCTACTCCACAATGGTTTGTAAAAATAGATTATCAAAAACTGCGCGATAAATCTTTAGAAGAAATAAAAAAGGTATTTTGGATTCCAGAATGGGGACAATCAAGAATAAGAGAAATGATTAAAAAAAGACCTGATTGGTGCGTTTCAAGACAAAGAAAATGGGGTGTACCAATGTCAATTTTCATAAACAAAAAAACAAGAGAAATTCATCCTAAAACTTTCTTATTAATGGAAAAAATAGCAAAAAAAGTAGAAATAGAAGGAATCAAAGCATGGTGGAATATAGATTTAAAAGAAATATTAGGTAAAGAATATCAAGTTTATGATAAAATATTAGACATATTAGACGTATGGTTTGAATCTGGAAACACACATACTTCAATAAAATATAAAAATAAAAAATACGAGAAAAATAGCGCTGATATGTATTTAGAAGGATCAGATCAACATAGAGGTTGGTTTATGTCTTCGTTAATAATATCAACGTTAATTAATGAAAAAGCACCATATTCTGAAGTACTAACCCATGGATTTGTAGTAGATGGAAAAGGACAAAAAATGTCTAAGTCTATGGGTAATACTATTAGTCCTAATAATATAATAAATAAGTTAGGAGCAGATGTTTTAAGATTATGGGTAGCATCTTCTAATTATTCTAATGATATTTCAATTTCTGATGAAATTTTAAAAAATGCATCAGATACATATCGTAGAATTAGAAATACTGCACGTTTTATGTTAGCTAATATTAATGATTTTAACCCAAAAAAAGATATAATATCTAAAAATAATATGGTTTATTTAGACAAATGGGCTATAAGCCATACTAAAACAGTTCAAGAAGAAATTATTGAATTGTATAAAAAATACAACTTTCATGCAGTAATACAGCGAATAATGTATTTTTGTTCGATGGAAATGGGATCGTTTTACCTTGATATTATTAAAGATAGACAATACACTTTAAAAGAAAATAGTCAAGAAAGACGGAGTTGTCAAACAGCTATATATTATATAATTCATGCACTTGTACGATGGATAGCACCAATACTTTCTTTCACTGCTGATGAAATATGGAATCACTTACCACAAAATGATTCTCCATATGTATTTACAGAAGAATGGTTTGATAAATTATTTCATTTAGATAAAAATGATGTGTTCAACTGTAAATTTTGGAATGAAATAATTGACATTAAAAATGAAATAAATAAATTTTTAGAAGAACTAATAAAAAACAAAACTATCAATAATTCTCTTGAAGCCTCTGTGACGTTATATGTTTTACCTGAATTATTAACTAAATTAAAAATATTAGATAAAGAATTAAAATTTATATTTTTAACCTCTGAAACAAAAGTAAAACCTTATGAAACTGCACCTATAAACACAAAAAAAAGCAAAAATATTTCTTTTTTTAAAATTTCTTTAAATAAATTTAAGGGAAAAAAATGTCCACGTTGTTGGCATTATTTTAATAATGATAAAAATTGTCTACATAATGATATTTGTAATCGTTGTGTCTTAAATACAACAGGAAATGGTGAAAAACGTATCTTTATATAATGAAAACTCAATGTTTAAAAAAAAGAAAAAAATGGATCTATATAATTCTAATAATATTTATTGTTATGATAGATATATTTAGTAAATATTGGATATTTAATCATATAAAAATTAATGAAACAAAAAAAATTTTTTCAATATTAAATTTTTTTCATATTCACAACTATGGTGCAGCATTTAGTTTTTTATCTGATCAAGAAGGATGGCAAAGATGGTTTCTATCAATTATTAGCATTTTTACTATACTAGTGATGATAAGAATTATTATAAAATCTAAAAAAATAAAAAAAGATAAAATCGTATCTTATTCTTTTATTATTGCAGGTGCAATAGGAAATTTAATAGATAGAGTTTTTCATGGTTTTGTAATAGACTTTATTGATGTACATATTAATGATTGGCATTTTGCTACATTTAATATAGCAGATTGTAGTATTTTTATTGGAATTCTTATTTTAACACGTTTAAATTATTAATTTAAAAAAGTTTTTATATAATATTCAATTATAATAAAAAAAATTCATATTTTAGAGAGATATATAGTGAATATTATATTAGCTAATCCTAGAGGTTTTTGTGCAGGTGTGAAAAGAGCTATTTTAATAGTTGAAAATGCATTAAAAATATATAAAAAAATAATTTATGTAAAACATGAACTAGTACATAATCAATATGTAATTAATGAATTACGTCAAAAAGGAGTTGTTTTTATTGAAAAAATATCACAAATTCCAGATTATTCAGTAGTTGTGTTTTCAGCTCACGGAGTATCAAAAAAAATTAAAAAAGAAGCAATAAAAAAAAATTTAATTATTTTAAATGCTACTTGTCCATTAGTAACAAAAGTACATAAAGAAGTATCAGAATGTAGTAAAAAGGGAATAGAAACAATTCTTATTGGTCATAAAGGACACCCTGAAGTAGAAGGTACAATAGGACAATATGATAACCAAAATGGAAAAATATATCTCATTGAATCAATAAAAGATGTAAATAATTTAACTGTAAAAAACGCTGAAAAATTAAGTTTTGTCACTCAAACAACTTTATCAACTACACAAACAAAAAATATTATTTCTTCTTTAAAGAACAAGTTTCCAAAAATTTCTGCTCCAAATAAAGAAGATATATGTTATGCCACAACTAATCGTCAAAAAGCAATTTATCAATTATCTAAAATAAGTGATATAATACTTGTGGTAGGTTCAAAGAATTCTTCTAATTCTAATCGTCTTGTAGAATCAGGAAAAGAATTTGGCACTTGTACAAAACTTATTAACTCTTTTCTTGATATTAAAAAAACATGGTTAAAAAATGTTAATTCTGTAGGTATTACAGCTGGTGCTTCAGCACCAGAAATATTAGTCAAACAAGTCATTCAATATTTACAAAAACTAGGTGCTGGTAAATCAATCGAAATGATAGGTATTAAAGAAAAAAAAATTTTTAAAATTCCTAAAAAATTATTCAAAATTAAAACATATTCAAAATAAAGAGACAGAAAAAATGAATGAAAAAACTCGTATTGCAATTACTGGATCCATCGGCCGTATGGGCAAAACACTTATCCAAGAAATAAAAAAAAATGAACATACACATTTAACAACAGCATTAGTAAAAAAAGAACACAAACTTGTAAATGAAGATATTGGAGAGGTTATTGGAATAGGGAAAATAGGTGTTCGTATAACTGATGAATTAAATCCAAAAACAAATGATTTTGATGTTTTAATTGATTTTACAAGACCTAATGGCACATTAAAATATTTAAACTATTGTAATCAATTTAAAAAAAATATGGTTATTGGTACTACTGGATTTTCAAAAGAGGAATTTAATATTATAAAAAAACATTCTAAAAACATAGGTATAGTTGTTTCTTCAAATTTTAGTATAGGAATAAATTTAATATTTGAATTAATTAAAAAAACTACTCAAATTATAGGAAAAAATTCTGATATTAATATTATTGAATATCATCACAGAAATAAAATAGATTCTCCTTCAGGTACAGCATTAGCAATAGGAAATGTGATATCTAAAGTGATGCAATGGGATTTAGATAAACATTCTTTATATTATAATAAGGGAATAACTGGGATAAGAAAAAAAGAAAAAATTGGATTTTCTATTGTACGTTCAGGTGATATTATTGGTAAACATACAGTTATGTTTTCTAGTCATGGTGAAGAAATCAAAATCACTCATACTGCATCTAGTAGAATATCTTTTGCTAAAGGTGCAATACAATCAGCATTATGGATTCATAAAAAACAAAAGGGTTTATTTGATATGACAAACGTACTATCATTTTAATAATGACTCAGTAACAATTTTCTTATTTAGAAAAATACTAAGCATCTTAATCATTTTAGATTTAAAAAATGTTTTATAATACGACAATAGACAAAAATATTAATTTTAGTTAATATAAAGCATAAGTTTTAATAAAATTAATAATTATTTTATTAACAGAGGAGGGTGTTTTGAACCAATCAGCAGTGCTGGTCTTAGAAGATGGAACTAAGTTTCATGGACGAGCTATTGGAGCTAAAGGAACAACTGTAGGTGAAGTTGTTTTTAATACATCAATTACTGGTTATCAAGAGATTATCACTGATCCCTCTTATTCACATCAAATTATAACATTAACTCATCCACATATTGGAAATGTTGGAACTAATTCTAACGATGAAGAATCAACTAAAATTCATGCAAAGGGATTGATTATTCGAGATCTATCTCTAATTGCAAGTAATTATAGAAATGAAAAAAATTTTTCTTCTTATTTAAAAGAAAATAATATTGTTGCAATATCTGATATTGATACAAGAAAATTAACTCGTATTTTACGTACAAAAGGTTCTCAAAACGGGTGTATTATAGAAGATACAAAAGAAAACTATTCTATAGCACATAAAAATGCTAAAAATTTTTTAAGCTTGCAAGGTTTAGATTTAGCAAAAAAGGTTTCTACGAAATTTATTTATAATTGGCATGAAAGTAGTTTTAATATCAATAAAAAAAAATATTTTTCTATTAAAAAAGAAAAAAATTTATTACATGTTGTTGTATACGATTTTGGCGTTAAAAGAAATATATTACGTATGCTTGTAGATAGAGGTTGCTACTTAACTGTTGTTCCGGCAACTACTGATGCAAAAACTGTATTAAATTTATCTCCAGATGGAATTTTTTTATCTAATGGTCCAGGTGATCCAAGACCTTGTCTTTATGCTATCAATGCAATTCAATGTTTTTTAAAAACTAATATTCCAATTTTTGGGATATGTTTAGGACATCAATTACTTGCATTAGCTAGCGGTGCAAAAATTATAAAAATGAAATTTGGACATCATGGAGGAAATCATCCTGTAAAAGACATAAAAACCAACCGCGTTATTATCACATCTCAAAATCATAGTTTTACTGTAGATATTAAAAATATGCCAAAAAATATAGAAACAACACATACTTCTCTTTTTGATGGAACATTACAGGGACTTGCGTTAACTAATAAATCTGCTTTTAGTTTTCAAGGACATCCAGAAGCTAGTCCTGGACCACATGATGCTTCTTCTTTATTTAATCATTTCATTCAATTAATTACTTGTCAAAAAACTAAAACTCAGTAATCAATTAGGGAAAAAAAATGCCTAAATCTACTGATATAAAATCAATTTTAATTCTTGGTGCAGGTCCAATAGTGATTGGACAAGCATGTGAATTTGACTATTCTGGTGCACAAGCTTGCAAAGCATTACAAGAAGAAGGATATAGAATAATTCTTATTAATTCCAATCCCGCTACTATTATGACAGATCCATGTATGTCTGATGCTACATATATTGAACCCATTCACTGGAAAGTAGTAGAAAAAATAATCAAAAAAGAAAGACCAGATGCATTACTTCCAACGATGGGAGGTCAAACTGCTCTTAATTGTGCTTTAGAATTGGATAATAAAGGAATCTTAAAAAAATACAATGTAAAAATTATAGGTGCTACAGTTAATGCAATAAAAAAAGCTGAGGATAGAAAATTATTTGAACAATCAATGAAAAAATTAAAATTAGAAACTGCGAGATGTGGTATTGCACACAATATGAAAAAAGCATTTTTAGTTTTAAAAGATGTAGGTTTTCCATGTATTATTCGTCCGTCTTTTACTATGGGTGGAAGTGGAGGAGGAATTGCATATAATCATGAAGAATTCGAAGAAATTTGTGAAAGAGGACTTAAACTATCTCCTAATAAAGAACTTTTAATTGATGAGTCTTTAATAGGTTGGAAAGAATATGAAATGGAAGTTGTGCGAGATAAAAACGACAATTGTATTATTGTCTGTTCTATTGAAAACCTAGATCCTATGGGTATTCATACAGGTGATTCCATTACGGTCGCTCCTGCGCAAACTTTAACTGATAAAGAATATCAAATTATGAGAAATGCTTCTATGTCAATTTTAAGAGAAATTGGTGTAGAAACTGGTGGTTCTAACGTACAATTTGCAATTAACCCCCAAAATGGTCGAATGATTGTTATTGAAATGAATCCTAGAGTATCTCGATCTTCTGCTTTAGCGTCTAAAGCCACTGGATTTCCAATTGCCAAAATTGCTGCAAAATTAGCTGTTGGATATACATTAGATGAATTAGCAAACGATATTACAGGAACAAACACTACTGCATCTTTTGAACCGTCAATAGATTATATAGTTACAAAAATTCCTAGATTTAATTTTGAAAAATTTCCAGGATGTAATGATAGACTTACTACACAAATGAAATCTGTAGGCGAAGTGATGGCAATAGGACGCACTTTTCAAGAATCTATACAAAAAGCGATTCGTGGTTTAGAAATAGGTTACAGTGGGTTTGATATTAAAATTTCTCTTCATGATCCAGAATATTTGATAAAAATTAGACATGAACTAAAAGATGCTGGTTCTGAACGTATTTGGTATATAGGTGATGCATTCCGTGCAGGTATGTCCGTTAAAGAAGTATTTGAATTAACATCAATTGACCCATGGTTTCTTATTCAAATTGAAGAAATTATTTTGTTAGAAAAAATAATTACAAAAAATGGATTTATAGGATTAAAATACGATTTCTTTTATTTTATTAAACGGAAAGGTTTTTCTGATCAACGTATTGCAATACTAACAAATAAAAAAGAGAATGAAATAAGAAAACTACGTTATATGTTAAATTTACATCCTGTATACAAAAGAATTGATACATGTTCAGCTGAATTTTCAACTGAAACAGCATATATGTATTCAACATGGGAAGACGAGTGCGAATCACATCCAACAAAAAACGTCAAAAAAATTATCATATTAGGTGGAGGTCCAAATAGAATAGGACAAGGTATAGAATTCGATTATTGTTGTGTGCATGCTGCTCAAGCGTTACGAGAAGATGGTTTTGAAGCGATTATGATTAATTGTAATCCAGAAACAGTATCTACTGATTATGACATTTCAGATAGACTTTATTTTGAACCAATTACATTAGAAAATGTTTCAGAAATAGTTAGAATAGAAAAACCTAAAGGAGTTATTATTCAATATGGCGGTCAAACACCATTAAAACTAGCTCGTGAATTTGAAAAAGAGGGCATACCTATAATAGGAACTAGTTCTAATTCAATAGATAAGGCTGAAGATCGTTATCGTTTTCAAAAAACTGTTACTAAATTGAAATTACGACAACCTTTAAATGCAACCGTATTAAATTTAAAAGAAGCTTATAAAAAAGCAGAAAAAATTGGTTATCCAATTATGGTAAGACCATCTTATGTATTAGGTGGTAGAGCAATGGAAATTGTTTATGAACCTAATAGTTTAAAAAATTATTTTAAAACAATTTTAAATAATAAAAATAACATTCCAATTTTACTAGATCAGTATTTAGATCACGCTACAGAAGTAGATGTTGATGCTATTTGTGATGGAGAAACAGTTTTAATTGGAGGCATTATGGAACATATTGAACAAGCAGGAGTTCATTCTGGAGACTCTGCATGTTCTTTACCTGCATATACCTTAACTAATAAAATTCAAAATAAAATTAGAGATCAAGTGACAAAACTAGCTTTTGAATTATCTGTAAAGGGATTAATGAATGTACAATTTGCTATTAAAAATAATAAAATATATATTATTGAAGTAAATCCAAGAGCAGCTAGAACAGTACCTTTTGTTTCAAAAGCAACAGGTCTTGCATTGGCAAAAATTTCTGTACGAGTTATGTATGGAAAAACTTTATTAGAACAAGGTTTTACAAAAGAAATAATTCCACAGTACTTTTCAGTAAAGGAAGCTATTATGCCCTTTGATAAATTTCATGGAGTAAATCCTACATTAGGTCCAGAAATGCGTTCTACCGGAGAAGTAATGGGTATTGGAAAAAATTTCTCGGAAGCTTTTTCTAAAGCAATGTTGGGCGCTCATACTAATATGAAAAAATCTGGTCGTGTTCTTCTTTCAGTTAGAGATAATGATAAAAAAAATATTGTAAACTTAGCAGTAAAATTAAAAAAATTAGGATTTGAAATAGATGCGACTAAAGGTACATCTTTAGCTTTAAAACAATCTGGAATTGCATCTAGATTAGTAAATAAGGTGCATGAGGGACGTCCACATATACAAGATCGTTTAAAAAATAGGGAATATTCATATATTGTTAATACAACATCTTCTCATCAAGGAATAAAGGATTCTAAATTAATATGTAGCAGTGCTCTTCAATATAAAGTACACTACGATACAACTATAAATGGTGCATTTGCAACTGTCATGGCTTTAAATGAAAATCCAATAAAAAATTTTAAATCTCTACAAGAGATACATAAAAAATACATTTAATTAACTATTTATAAATATGTTGTAAAACATATTTATAATTCGTACGAGGATCTATTTATTAAAATAAATATTAGTTTGATAGCTGCAATTTCTAAGAATTTAGTCATTGGATATAATAATAAAATACCTTGGCATATACCAGAAGATTTACAATGGTTTAAAAAAAATACAATAAATAAAAATATTATTATGGGACGTTTAACTTGGGAATCGATTGGAAAACCTTTATCGATGCGTAATAATATAGTTATTAGTAAAAATAAAATTGAAAAAAAAGGTGTTATTTGGGCTAATTCAATATCTAATGCGATTATTTCTGCACAAAATAGTAAGGAAATTATGGTTATCGGAGGAGCTCAAATATACAAAAAAATGTTATTTTATGCTAATAAATTATATTTAACTCATATAGATATTAACATCATTGGTGATACTTATTTTCCTGAATACAAAAATTTTCTATATTGGAAAACATTATTTAAAAAAAAAATCATCAAAAATCAAAAAACTCCTTATAATTATTATCATGAAATCTTATCAAGATAAGAATTTTTGAGAAAATATTTTTTTGTCTTCCCATCGAAATAGTATTATTTCTTCACCCCAACAGCAACCAGAATCTAAAGAAACAAAAGGTTCAGGTATATAAATTCCTTTTAAATTAGACCAATGTCCGAAAAAAACAGAATAATCTTTAGGAATATTATGTTTCATAAAAAACCATGGCTGTAATGGATATTTAACAAGATTGGGAGATTGTTTATAAAACATATTTAATCGACCATTAGGATAACAGTATCTCATTCTCGTAAACGCATTCATGCTATATCGCAATTTATCTAATCCATTTAAATTGACATCCCAAAACACTACTTTATTATTATACATAGACTCTAAAAATAAAGAATAACTATTATGAGATAAAAATTCTTTTATTTTCAAAGCATATGTTTTCGCAGTACTAATATCCCATTGTGGACTAATACCGGCATGTGACATAATTATTTTACGATTTTGATCAACTTTTAAAAGATTTTGATGCCGTAACCAATTTATTAATTCATCACTATCATAAGAAGATAGTAATTCATCAAAAAAATTTTCTTTTTTATTATTTTTTACACCAGCATGTACTGCAATTAAATTTAAATCGTGATTTCCAAGTACTATTTGTACTCTATTGTTTAATGATAAGGAGTAAAGATATCTTAAAACTTTAAGAGAATCAGGACCTCTAGACACCAAATCTCCTGCAACCCATAAATAATCTTTTTTACAATTAAAAGAAGATTTTTCTAACAAAAGTTTAAATTCTTTATAGCAACCGTGAATATCGCTAGTAAAATAAGTACTCATATATATTATGTTTTCTCTGTAAATAAATGTATAACATTTAAAAATGTAAATTTTAATTTACTTTTTTAAAATATTTTTATTTTTCTTATATAAATAATTAGATAACTTACAATATTGTAAAACAGAAATATTTTCTGCTCTTAATTTCGGATCAATTTCTAATTGTATTAATTTTTTTTCAGAAAATAATTTATTTAAACTATGACGTAAAATTTTTCTTCTATTCTGAAATGCTAGATTTGTCACAAAACTTAGAATATTTGTATCATAAACAAAATATGGAGAATTTTTATGAGGAGTTAAATTAATAAAAATAGAATGAACTTTAGGTTTAGGCCAAAATTCTTCTGAATTGACATTTAATAACACTTTAATACTACAATAATATTGAGATATAATGCTTAAACGACCATAGGATTTACTTCCAGGAGAAGCTATTAATCTTTCAGCAACTTCTTTTTGTAACATAAAATTCATATCTTGAATAACTTCAATTTGTTGAAATAAAAAAATAATTAAAGATGTAGAAATATTATAAGGTAAATTTCCAAAGATGCGAATTAATTGAGAATTTTTATAAAATAATTTTATATAATCAAAAGTCAAGGCATCTTCAGAAAAAACCATTAATTTTGAATAGAACGAACGTTGTTTTAATAAATTTAATAAATTTGGATCAATTTCAATAACAATTAATTTTTCTACAAATACAGACATTGGTTTTGTTAATGCAGCTAATCCAGGTCCAATTTCTACTAATATTTGTTTAAATTTAGGATTAATTTTTTTAACAATATCTTGTGCTATATTTTTATTTACAAGAAAATTTTGTCCATATTTTTTAAGAGGAAGATGTTTATAAAATTTTTTAGTAATCATTAGTTTGTATTAATTCAGTTAATATAAATTTAATATTTAATATTTCTTAGACATACTTAGATTTAAAAAAAGAAATTTTATAAAATTATGATTCTATAATTTTTATATAAGCAGAATTTTTAAGATCCTGTATCCAATTATGTTTTTCTAACAACATTTTTTGGTTTAATAAAATATTATAAGCATAAGTTTTTTTTAAAGTATAAAATTCATCTACTTGACGTTTTTTTAATAATTTAAATATATGCCAACCAAAATTAGATTTAATAGGTCTACTTATTTCATTTTTTTTTAAAGAAGATAGTTCATTACTAAAATTATTATTAAAAAATTTTTTTGAAATCCATCCTAAATCACCTTTTTTATTTGAAGAATAAACATCTTGGGAAAAATTTTTTACAGCATAATCAAAACTATAAACTTGATTTTTAATATTTTTATATATATTTAAAATACTATTTTTCGCTTCTAAATCATTTAACATAACAGAAGGTTTTATCAGACAATGCTGCACATAAAATTCAGTTAAAATATTTTCTTTATTATTAATAATATCATTAATTTTTAAAATATAAAATCCATTTGCTTTTAAGAAAGGTCCCAATATTTGACCTTTTTTAACAAAATTTAAACTATTAGAAAAATTTTTTTGTACGTTTAAAAGACGCATCCAAAAATTTTTTTTTGCTAAAAAAATAGTATTATTTTTTTTGCAATCTGCATATAACTTATTAAAATCATAACCGTTTCTAAGTTTTTTTACTATATTTTCTGCTAATATTTTTTTATTTACAAACAAATCATTAGATCCTTTCTTAGAAAGGGGTAAAAAAATATAACTTAAATTTATTCTCTTTAAATATTTATTTTTTTTAATTATTTTTTTCAATAAAAAATTCACTTTTTCTTCTGAAACATTAACACGTTTACTCAGTTCATAATCTTGTACTAATTTAATTTTTAATGATTTTTTAATATTGTTTAAATAATCTTGATAAGAAAAATTGCTATTAAATATAATTTGATTTTTTAGTTCATTCAGACTAATGTTTTTTTTTAAAGCGATATTCTTAATCACATCATTTATTTGCTCTTGAGTGACTAAAAGATTCATTTTATTTGCTTCTTGTAATATTAAAGTATCTATAATTAATTTTTCAATAACTTTCTCTTTTAAAAAATCATTTTTTAAAGGAACTCTAAAATTTTTACCTTCTTTCTCAAGTAAAAAAATAATTTTATTGACATCACTATTTAATATAATTTCATCATTAATAATAACATCGATTTGATCTGTCTTAAAATCTTTGGCTGCAACATAAAATATACTACTAAAAACATATAAAATTAAGAAAATCCATACTTTGATTATCATTCTTCTTTTTGATTCCGTATTAATTATTTAACACTAAGTTTAGCATTAAAAATATTTTATTATAAAACTATAAAAATAATGTTTTAATCTTTTCTTGAAGAAATATTACAAATATTTTTAAAATTTTTCTTGAGGTTGTTTTAAAAAAAATATAAAGTATAAAAAATGCATTAAAAGATACTTAAATATTAAAAAACTTTTAAAATAATGAGAATTTATGGAATCTTGGTTAACTAATTTTATTACTCAATCTTTAACTTATTCACTAATAACTGTTGGTATGGTTGCATTTTTAGAATCTCTTGCATTAGTAGGACTATTACTTCCTGGAATTATTTTAATGACTACATTAGGAACATTCATAGGTGATGGAAGACTATTATTTTATCCTGCTTGGATATCTGGTACAATTGGATGTTTGCTAGGAGACTGGATTTCGTACTATATTGGCTTATATTTTAAAAACTGGTTATCTAATTTTAAATTTTTAAAAAAAAATCAAAATTTATTTAATAAAACAAAGTCTGTCTTACATAATCATAGTATGATAGCAATTATTGCTGGACGTTTTATAGGGCCAACTAGACCGTTAATACCAATGGTCTCTGGAATGCTAAAATTACCTTTAAAAAAATTTATTTTACCTAGTATTATTGGATGTATATTATGGCCCCCAGTATATTTTTTCCCGGGTATTGTTACAGGAATAACTATAAATATACCTCAAAATTCTGAAAATGATTATTTTAAATGGTTTTTATTAATCATTTCTATTTTAATATGGATAGGAATATGGTCAGTATCAAAATGGTGGAAAATAAAAAAAAGTGAAACTATTACCTCTTCCTTTTTAACTAAAACAAAGATTGGATGGTTGGCTGTAATAACAGTTTTTTTTGGTATTTCTAGTTTAATAGCTATACAGTTTCATCCTACCATGCTTATTTTTAGAAAAATTTTTTTTACTATATTATTAGGAGGAATTTAATTGTTAAATGTGTAAAAAATCAATATGTAATAATTTTAATTTAAAAGAATGTCTTTGAATAGCTTGAACTTTCACTTTATATTTTTTACTATTAATAATCAAAAATAAATTTTCTTTATAAAAATTTATTTTTTTTTGTAAATTAAAAATAGAATTATGATCTAAAATAAGCAAAATAGCATTTTTCTTAAATCCATATAAAACCCCGGGAATTTTATTATCAAAACGCAACTTTCTACTAAAACTTTTTCCTTTTTCAACTCTTTTTTCTGCATTAACTATTAACATAGTTTAACCTCTTTTAAAATAATAAATTTAATTAATTTTTTGTGATCTTAACCAAGAAATTTCTTTTTCCCATATCATGGGATTAATTGTTTCCAAAATAATTGGGATATTATAAAAATTTTTATTTCTTATAATCCATTTGAAAGCAAATTTTCCTATTTTTCCCAATCCTAAACTTTCATGACGATCAACTCGACTATTAAAATTTTTCTTAGAATCATTTAAATGAATACCTTTTAAATATTTAAAACCTATTAAATTATTGAATTTAAAAAAAGTATTTTCACAATCTTCTACAGTACGTAGATCATATCCCGAAGCAAACAAATGGCAGGTGTCAAGACATACTCCAATTCTAGATTTGTCATCAATGTTCTTAATAATTTCAGATATGTGCTCAAAAGAATATCCAACATTTGTTCCTTGTCCTGCAGTATTTTCTATTACTGCAATAGTATTTTTTGTTTTTTTTAAAGCTATATTTATTGATTTAGATATTCTTGTTAAACAATCAGTTTCAGTAATTTTATTTAAATGGCTACCTGGATGAAAATTTAGAAACATTAAACCAAGTTGGTTACATCGAACTATTTCATCAATAAAAGATAATCGAGATTTTTCTAATAATGTGTCAGTAGGATGACCTAGATTAATTAAATAACTACTATGAGGTAAAATTTGTTGAGGTTTAAAGTTATACTTAATACAAAATTTTTTAAATTTATCTATTTTTTCCTGAATTAATGGAGGAGAAAACCATTGGCGTTGATTTCTAGTAAAAAAAGAAAATGCTGTTGCTTTTATTTGAAAAGCACGTAAAACGGCTTTTTCTAAGCCACCAGAAGAGCTCACATGTGCACCAATATATTTCATTCCTTGATTATCCCTTATAATTAAAAATCATTTTTTAGTTTTTTTTAAAAGGTAAAAGTAAAAATAAAGAAAAAAATAGGTATCTAATATAACACTTTAAACATTGATATATAATTTATTTTTATAATTAATTAAAAGTAATATAATACTGAGAAAAAATATTTTAATCAATAAAAATAAATTGAATATATTTAGTTTATTGGTTAATATTTTCATGTAAAAAAAATTCATCACGAATATTTTTATCAGATTTAAATAAACCTTCGAAAGAAGACGTAACAGTACGACTATTAACATCGCAAACTCCACGTGCTTTAACACAAAAATGTTCCATGTTTATAATAATTGCAACATTATTAGTTTCTAATAACACTTGTAATACAAGTAATATTTGTTTTGTTAAACGTTCTTGTATTTGAGGTCTCTTGGAAAAAAATTGAACAATTCTATTAATCTTAGATAAACCTATAATTTTATTTTTAGGAATATATGCAACAGTGGCTTGTCCATTAATTGTGATAAAATGATGTTCGCAAGTACTAATTAAAACTATATTTTTAATTACAATCATATCTTTGCTATTCATTTCATTATCTATAAACGTAATTTTAGGAAAATTTTTATAATTCAATCCTGAAAATATTTCATCAATATACATTTTTGATATACGATTTGGTGTATTTTTTAAACTATTGTTTTTAACATCTAAATTTAATAAAATCATAATTTGATATATATGTTCAGCAATCAATAATTCTCTTTCTTTTTCATTTATATCATTGTATTCTTTTAAAATAGGATTTTCTAATTTTTTTTCTAATAACGCATTATAAGCTAATTTGGCTTCTTTACTAAATCTTATCATTATTTTTTTCTTACTGTATATAATAAGTAATTTTTACTTTTTTGAAATTTTTTAAAATTAAAATATATAAAAAAATTATTAATTTAATATAGAAATTAATACAAAAAAATACATAAAACTTATTATTACATATAATTATGAAAAAGATAAAATATATCTTCCTTTTTTCTTTTTTGGATGTAAAATGAAAAACTATCATAATACTTTTTACAATCTAATTAAAATATTAACAGAGTACTGGATACAACAAGAATGTATAATCTTTCAACCGTTAGATATACCAATAGGAGCTGGTACTTTTCATAATATAACTTTTTTAGGAACTATTGGTCCTGAACCAATTAATGCCGCATATGTACAATCTTGTCGCCGTCCTTCAGATGGAAGATATGCAAAAAATCCTAATCGTTTGCAACATTATTATCAATTTCAAGTAATTATCAAACCCCCTCCAAAAAATATTCAAGAAATTTATCTTCAATCACTTAACTTACTTAATATAGATGAAACATTACACGATATACGTTTTGTAGAAGATAATTGGGAAAATCCTACGTTAGGGGCTTGGGGGATTGGTTGGGAAGTTTGGTTAAATGGAATGGAAATTACTCAATTTACATACTTTCAACAAGTAGGTGGATTAGAATGCAATCCTGTTACTGTAGAAATAACGTATGGTTTAGAAAGAATTTCTATGCATATGCAAAATAAATCAAATGTATATGATCTTATTTGGCAAAGAAATAAGAGAAAAAAAATTACTTATGGTGATCTTTTTAAAGATAACGAAATAGAACAATCACAATATAATTTTCAAGAATCTAGTATTGATTTTTTATTTAATTCTTTTGAACAATATGAATTAGAAGCAAAAAAGTTAATGAATTTAAAAAAACCACTATTATTAGTAGCATACGAAAAAACATTACAAGCAAATCATATATTTAACTTATTAGACTCAAGAAAATCTATATCTTCTAATGAACGTCAAAACTATATTTTACGAATTCGTAAATTAACTGCTACAATTGCAAAAGAATATTTAAATTCAAGAAAAAAACTAGGTTTTCCTTTATGTCAAAACAAAAGAGAAAAAAATGAAAAAAAAAACATTATTAATTGAAATTGGAACTGAAGAACTACCTTCTAGATTCCTTTATACAATGTCTTTATGTTTTTATCAAAATTTTAAAAAAGAACTGAAATCTTACAATATTTTATACAAAAAAATTAAACATTTTTTTACACCAAGAAGACTTGCACTAAAAATTTCAGATATTGATACAAGTGATAGAATATTAAAAATCAACAAAAAAGGTCCATCTATAATTGATGCTTACGATAAAGACGGTAAACCAACAGATGCTGCTAAACGTTGGGCAAATTATTGCGGTATTAGCATTGATCAAGCAAGTCATTTTAAAAACAAAAAAGGTGAATGGTTATTATATCAAGCAAAAAAAAAACAAGAAAAGATTGAAATCTTACTTCCTAAAGTAATTGAAACAGCATTAAAAAAAATTTTTATACCCAAATCTATGAGATGGGAAATTACTAATAAAAAATTCTCTCGACCTATTCGAAACATCGTTATATTATTAGATAATCATATTGTTCAAGGAAAAGTTTTTGATATTGATTCTCATAATTTTCTTCAAAATCATCTTTGTTATAAAGAAAAAAAAATAAAAATTAATAATGCACAAGAATATCCTTCAATTCTTTTTGAAAAGAATAATATAATTGCTGATTATGAAATCCGAAAAAAAACTATTACGAAAGAAATTAATACTATAGCAGAAAAAATTAATGGTTTTACAAAAGATAATCCCTCTTTACTTGAAGAAGTAAGTTCCTTGGTAGAATCACCTAAAGCGTTTTTAGCTACCTTTGAAAAAAAATTCCTTAAAATACCAAAAAAAATATTAGTATATACTATAGAAAAACAGCAAAAATGTTTTTCAATATATGATGATAAAAAAAAAGTTCTTCCGTATTTTATTTTTATTTGCAATATTCATTCTAAACTCTACAAAGAAATTATTTTAGGTTATCAAAGAGTAATGCATGCAAGACTTTCAGATGCCGAATTCTTTTTTACAAATGACAGAAAAATAAAATTAGAAGATTATCTTTTATCTTTAAAAAAAGTTTTATTTCAAAATAATCTAGGCTCACTATACGAAAAAACAATGCGTCTTCAATCACTTATAAAGTGGGTTGCTAAATATAGTTGTAGTGATAAAAAAAATTCATCTAGAGCGGCACTTTTATCTAAATGTGATTTAGTTACTAATATGGTGTGTGAATTTCCAGAATTACAAGGAATTGTAGGCATGTATTATGCTTTAGAAGATCAAGAAACAAAAGATATTGCAATTGCTCTTAAGGAACAATATCTGCCATCTTATTCAGGTGATAAATTACCTTATACTCTTATAGGTTGTTCATTATCTATTGCTGATAAGATCGATACATTATCAGGCATGTTTTCAATCGGTAATATTCCTACTGCAGATAAAGATCCTTTTGCTTTAAGACGTTTAGCTATAGGAATACTTCGCATTATTATAGAAAAAAAAATACCACTAGATTTAAAAATGTTAATTAAAAAAAGTCTTTTCTTGTATGATGAAAAATATACTAAAAACTCAATTTTATATGATAAAATCATAAATTTTTTTATAATTAGATTATTTAATTGGTATGAAGAAAAAGGATATAACATAAATATTATTAAATCAGTTTTCTCATATAAATTAACACAACCAATAGATATTGATAAAAAAATACAAGCTTTATCTTTTTTTCAAAAATTACATTATTCAAAGTCAATAATATTATCTATAAAAAGAATATCTAATATTTTAGAAAAACAAAATGAAAAAATTTCCGGTGAAATCAATATTAACCTGATAAAAAAAACAGAGGAAATAACACTTTTTCATACAATAGAAAATTTCGATAAATTTACAAAAGATTTATTTAAAGAAAAAAAATACAAAGAAGTTTTATTAAAAACAAAGGAACTTGAAAAACCTATATATAACTTTTTTGATAAAATTAAAATATATCATTCTGATTTAAATATAAGAAAAAATAGATTAATTTTACTACATAAAATAATAAAAATTTTTTCAAAAATAACAAATTTCTCTTACTTGTATTAAGTATATATACAAAACGTAAAAAATATATTTTTTATAGAAAAACTCAAATATTACAAAGATTTTAAAGTACCTTTAGGTAAGGATGATGCTATAAAATCACGCTTTATAAATACTTCTGTTGTATCATTTAATTGAAGTAAAATATATCCATTTTTTGTGATTTTATTTACTCGTCCTAATAAACCACTAGTAGTAATAACTTCATCTCCTTGAGTAAGAGAATTTATAAGATTTTTATGTTCTTTATCTTTTTGTTGTTGAGGACGAAAGAGCATAAAATAAAAAATTAACACAAATATTACAAGCATAAAAATTAAAGAATATGAATTACTTTTTGATGACTCATCTACAATAGCATTAGCATTATGAACAAAAAAACTCATATGAAAACTCTCCTTTATATATTTTTTAATAATTATTTCTTTTGATTATAAAAATTAAATACAAAATCATTAAATTTATTATGTTTTATTGCAGTTCTAATATTAAACATTAAAGTTTGATAATAATGTAAATTATGTATTGTATTTAAACGAGCTCCTAAAATTTCGTTACAAGCGTCTAAATGATGCAAATAAGATCTAGTGTAATATTGACAAGTATAGCAAGTACAAGTTTCGTCTAATTTAGATAAATCTTCTTTATATTTTTTATTTCTAATTTTAATTATACCATTTGTAATAAATAAATGTCCATTTCTAGCATTGCGAGTTGGAATAACACAATCAAACATATCTATACCCCGAATTACTCCTTCAACTAAATCTTCTGGTTTTCCTACACCCATTAAATATCTTGGTTTATTTTTTGGCATTTGAGGACAAATATGTTCTAATAATCTATACATTTCTTTTTTTGATTCACCCACTGCTAAGCCACCTAATGCATATCCATCAAAATCTATTTTAATTAATTCTCGAAGAGAAATATCACGTAAAGATGGATATATTCCTCCATGAATAATTCCAAATAATAAATTTTTATTTTTATATAAATCAAAATAAAAACGACTTTGTTTTGCCCAATTTAAGGATCTTTCCATAGAATTTTTTGTCTTTTCCCAATTATTATTATATTCAATACATTCATCAAAAACCATAACAATATTAGATCCTAAATCTGTTTGAATTTTCATAGATAATTCTGGACTTAAAAAAAATTTTTTACCATTAAAATAACTTTGAAAAAATACTCCATTTTTATCCACTTTTGAAAACTTTGAAAGACTAAAAACTTGAAATCCACCAGAATCGGTAAGAATAGGTCCTGACCAATTCATAAAATTATGTAAACCACGATGTAATTTAATTATTTCTTGACCAGGGCGTAAATATAAATGAAAAGCATTAGCTAAAATAATTTTACTGCCTGTATTTTTAATTTCTTCCGTACTAATACTTTTTACTGTACCATAAGTACCAACTGGCATAAAAATAGGTGTTTCTATTATTTCTTTTTTAAAAGTAAATGCACCATATCTAGCATTCATATCTTGATGATAAACTTGAAAATTCATTGTTTTTCCATATTTTTTTATAATATTTTAAGAAAAAATCTTTTCATATGGAGCTAATTTATTATATGTAATATACATAGCATCTCCATAACTAAAAAAAAGATATTTTTTTTTAATAGCTTCCTGATACGCATTGACTGTGTTTTTATAACCCATAAAAGAGGCAACTAACATAATTAATGTAGATTGAGGTAAATGAAAATTAGTAATTAAAGCATCAACTACATTATGTTTATAACCAGGATATATAAAAATATTAGTATCACCTACAAATGTCTTAATATTTTTCCATGAAAGTGAAATATATGCACTTTCTAAAGCGCGTAGTGTACTAGTACCTACTGCAATAATACGGCCACCTTTTTTTTTACAAGATTGAATTTTTTTTATAAGTAAAGAAGAAACTTCAACTGCTTCAGAATGCATAATATGATCTTGTATTTTATCTGTTCTAATAGGTTGAAATGTACCAGAACCTATATGAAGTGTTATATATTCTATATCTACACCTTTTTTATTTAAATTATCTAATAAAGGTAAATCAAAATGTAATCCTGCAGTAGGTGCAGCAATAGATCCTATTTTTTTTTTGTATACTGTTTGATATAAGTCTGTATCTAATATATTTATAGATCTTTTAATATAAGGTGGTAATGGCATTTGTCCAAAACGATTAATAATATCAATAGATGAATAATTGTTACTATGAAATAAAATTTTAAAAAAAGAATTTTTATATTCAATAATAGAACTTTTAATTTCATTATTTTGACCAAAAAAAATATTTGTTCCAACTTTAATATGTTTACAATTTTTAATGCTTACTAATATTTTAGTATCATCTAATATTCGTTCCACTAAAAATTCAACTTTACCTCCAGTACTTTTATATCCAAAAAATCGAGCTGGAATTACTTTAGTATTATTTAAAATGATTAAATCACCAGAATGAATTTCATCAATAATATTGAAAAAACGTTTATGAGACACTATTCCAGTATGTCCATTTATAATCATTAAACGACAAGCACTTCGAATAAAACAAGGATAGAAAGATATAAGTGATTTTGGTAAATCAAAATAAAAATCAGAAAGTTTCATGATTTACTTCTTTTTAAGAATAGAATTATTTTATTAAATAAAATACTATTATTTTTTTTTTACTAAATGATTTTGAATTCTGTTTTTTAGCTTCTGACCAGCTTTAAAAGTAACTACTCGTCTCGCAGTAATAAGAACACTTTTACCTGTTTTAGGATTTCTACCGGGACGTTCTTTTTTATTTTTAAGTTCAAAATTTCCAAATCCAGATAATTTGACATCCTCTCCTTTTTCTAAAGAATTTCTAACTTCTTCAAAAAAAAATTCTACAAATTTTTTTGAATCTTTTTTAGTTAATTGTAATTTTTCGAATAAATTTTCTGAAATTTCAGCTTTTGTAAGAACCATAAATTCATTTCCTTAAGATAACTTGAAATTTTTTCTTTAATACTCCTATACAATCATTCATCATTAGATTAATTTCATTTTCTTCTAAAGTTTTTTTCATATTTTGAAAAACAAAACTAATACCTAAACTTTTTTCTTGATTTGAAATTTCTATTCCAGAATATACATCAAAAAGATTTATTTCCACTTTTTTATTAGTGAAAAATTTTTTACATGTATTAATAACATCAGAAACAGAAATCTCTTTTGAGATTAATATTGCAAGATCGCGTCGACTAGTAGGAAATTTTGAAATTTCTCGAATTTTTAATGGTGTAATGTCTAAAAAATTATTTAATGATATTTCAAATAAAAATGTACAATTATTTATATTTAGTTCTTTTTCTAATTTAGGATCTATTGCGCCAATACTACCAATGAAATTATTTTTAAAATATATAGCAGCACTTTGTTGTGGATGTAAACCGGATACTATTTCACGCCTAAATTCTATATCATCTAATTCACATATTGATTCTAATATAGATTCTAAATCACCTTTTAAATCATAAAAATCTACTTTTCTTTTTTTAGAAAACCAACTTTCTTTTACATAATCACCACTTATTGCAGCTGCTAAAAATATTTCTTGTTTAACACCAAGATTTTCTTTTTCATCTACTAAAAAACAAAGTCCAATTTCAAATAAACGAATATTTTTTTGCTGACGATTTTTATTATAAGAAATAGTTTTAAGCAAACCAGGCCATAAAGATAAACGCATGCATGACATATCTTGAGAAATAGGATTAGATAGTAATAATTTTTTTTTCTTTAAAAATATTAAATCATGTATTTTAGAATCAATAAATCCATATGTGATAATTTCATAATAACCTTTATTAATTAAAATAACTGTAAATTTATCTAATAAAAAATCTATTGATTTATTTTTTTTTCTAAAATTTAGAGATTCTTGTAATGGAGTTAAAGGAATATTATCATATCCATATATTCGAAGTATATCAGCTATTACATCTTCTTCAATTAATATGTCAAATCTCCAACTAGGAGGAATAACATCCCAATATTCTTTTTGAGAAATTATTTGATAATTAAGATTATGTAAAATATTTGAAATAATAGTTGAATCAATGAAACAACCTATTACTTTTTTTACAGTCTTATAATATAATTTTATCTTACTGTGATATGGAAAGGAATCAGTTTTAAAATTTTTACTCTTAACAAGAGGACCAGGTATACCAGTACATATTTTTAAAATTAAATCAGTGGTATATTCAATAGCATATTCTTGAAGAGACGGATCGATACCATAATTATAATATTCTAATACTCTATTATTATTAGATTTTGTGTGTTTTATAATATGAGAAATTAATTTCTTATCAATTAAAGAAGAAGTTAAAAATATATTTTTAGTTTTTTCATTTATTTTAGAAAGATTAGAATTAATATTCCCAGGAATACATAATATTTTATATTTATCAGAAAACACTAAACATTTTTTATTTAAGTCTAATTTGATATTATTTTTTAAAAAAATACTCTCTTTATTATTCGCCATACGAATAATAATACAATCATCAATATTATTAGTATCCAATACATTTAAAGGTTGTCCAGTTTCAATCAAAACATAATTAATAATATCTTCAATAACGTTTACCGGTAAAATATCAGAAAAAAACAATTTCTTTTTTATCCAAAAAGGAGTATCGATGTTTATATTGATATCTTGAATAATTCTTCCTACACAGTTAATACGTTCTTCTAAAGATTGAATATAAATATCTATTGTTTTTTCAGTTTTTGGAAGAATTGGTTTATATTTTAAAATTGGTATTTTAAAATTATTCAAAGCTGCTATATTACGCGATAAACCTAAAACACTTAAACCATCTGGACGATTAGAAGTAGTAGAAATTTTAATAATACTATCTTTTAGTGATAAGTAATCATTAACATTCACTCCTATGGATGTTTCTTGGGGAAACTCGATAATTTGATCGCTATAAAACATACCTAATTCAAAAAAAGAACATAACATTCCTTCAGATACTTGTCCTTGTAAATATTTTTTTTTAATTTTGATACCTTTAGGTAAAACAGCTCCGACAGTAGCTACTGCAACTTTAATACCATTACGACAATTAGGCGCTTTACAGAAAATATTTAATATTTTACCTCCTATATCTACTTTTAGTACTTTTAAATTATTTAATCTAGAATGTATAATACACTTAATAATTTCACCAACCACAACACCATCGAAAATCGGATCAAATTTTTCTACAGATTCTACTTCTATACCAGAACTGGAAATTTGATTATATAAAACATGGCTATCAATGTTTATATGTATCCATTCGCGTAACCATTTTTCACTAAATTTCATTTTACCTCACTAATTATACTTGAATTGTTTTAAAAATCTTATATCATTTTCAAAAAAATATCGAATATCAGAAATTCCATAACGTAGCATAGTAATTCTTTCAATACCAATTCCGAAAGCACAAGCAGAATATGTATTAGAATCAATGTTGACATTTTTTAAAACTATAGGATGTACCATTCCACATCCTAGTATTTCTAACGATTGTCCATTATTATTTATAATATCTACTTCTGCAGAAGGTGTAGTAAAAGGAAAATATGATGGACGAAACTTAATAGAAATTTTACTTCCAAAAAAATCATATAAAAAATTATATATAATCCATTTTAAATTTGAAAAATTAATATTTTTTTCAACTATCAAACCTTCAATCTGATGAAACATAGGTGTATGTGTATTATCATAATCATTACGATAAACTTTTCCAGGAAAAATAAATCTAATAGGAGGTTTTTCTTTTTTCATAATACGAATTTGCATATTTGAAGTTTGAGTTCGTAATAATCGATTATTGTCAAACCAAAAAGTATCATGGCTATCTCTAGCTGGATGATTTTTAGGAATATTTAAAGCATCAAAATTATGATATTCATCTTCTATTTCAGGACTATTAATTGATTCAAAACCTATTTTAAAAAAAAAATTTTTTATGTAATTAATAGTATATGTTATAGGATGCAAAAAACCATTTTCAAAACGACGTCCTGGAAGAGAGATATCAATTTTTTCTGATTTAATGCGTTGATTTAATATAATTGCATCTAATATTTCACTTTGTTTATTAAAATTAACAATTATTTTTCTTTTTATTTCATTAATGGCTATACTATATTTTTTTTTCTCTTCAAAAGAAAAATTTTTTAAATTTTTTGTATAAAAAGTCAAAATTCCTTTTTTACCTAAATATTTTATTCTAATTTTTTCTAATTCTTCTTTGTTTTTTGATTTTTTTATGTCTATTTTAATTTTTTGAAATAATTGATTTAAATTTAACATCTTAGTGTTCTTATTATGATTTATTTTAATTACATATGTAACATATTAAAAAAAGCTCCCATAAAGGAAGCTTGTTTTTTTAAACTAACATCTTTTAGGATTAATATATATTAAAAAGTGATTAATCAAATAATATATTTTATTAAAGGAGGGGATATAAATTTTCCCCTCTTGAAACATTTTAAAATATATTATTTATAATAATAAAGCTTCTTTAGATTTTTTTACTAACACTTTAAATGAAAACATATCAAATACCGCAATATCAGATAATATTTTTCGATCAATGTGAATTGAAGCTTTTTTTAAACCAAAAATGAATTTACTATAAGACATTTGGCTTTGACGAACAGCGGAATTAATACGTGAAATCCATAATTGACGTAATTGTCTTTTTCGTTGACGTCGATCACGATAAGCATATTGTCCAGCTTTAATTACTGCTTGGCAGGCAACTCTATAAACACGAGAACGTGCTCCATAATAACCTTTTGCTTGTTTTAATATCTTTTTATGACGAGCGTGAGCGATAACACCACGTTTTACACGAGCCATTTATGCTCTCCTTTTCGTAAAATCTTAATAAAAGTAAGTGAATTTACGCATATGGTAAAAAAGATTTTACTTTATTTATATCTCCCTTAGAAACTAAAATCTTAGGACGAAAATGACGTTTTTTAGATGTTGTTTTTTTTGTTAAAATATGTCGTAAATTTGCTTGTTTGCGTTTAAATTCACCAGATGCAGTTTTTTTAAAACGTTTAGCTGCACTTTTTAAAGTTTTAATTTTTGGCATAAAATATTTCATTTAAATTATTAAAAAAAATATAAAATTATTAAAAATAAATTATATGTTTATTTCTAAAAAAATTAAGTTAAAGATCTCTATTTTTTCTTTGGTGCTAAAATCATTATCATTTGACGACCTTCAATTTTAGACGGAAATGATTCAACTATAGCCAAATCACTTAAATCGTTTTTAACTCTCTTAAGAACATCAACTCCTATTTTTTGATGTGCCATTTCACGTCCTCTAAATCGTAAAGTAATTTTGACTTTATCACCATCTTCTAAAAAACGCATTAAATTGCGTAATTTAACTTTGTAATCACCTTCATCTGTCCCAGGACGAAATTTTATTTCTTTTATCTGAATTACTTTTTGTTTTTTTCTCTGTTCTTTAGAGGATTTACTCTTTTCATAAAGAAATTTTCCATAATCCATAATACGACAAACTGGAGGTTCGGCATTTGGACTAATTTCTACTAAATCTAATCCCAATTCCTCTGATTTTTTTAAAGCTTCACGTAGATTAACTATACCAATTTGATCACCTTCAACTCCTGTAAGACGTACTTTAACAGCACGTATTTCACTATTGATACGATTAGGACGTGTTAATTGAACTCGTTTTCCACCTTTAATACTTTATTCCTCCATCTGATAAAAGCTACGATGAAAAATTTCTTTTTGTAGCTTTTTAATAAAAATATCAATATCAATCATTCCAAAATTACGACCATTCCTATTTCTTACAGAAATTTTTTTGCATTCTACTTCTTTTTCACCACAAATCAACATATAAGGAATTCGACGTAATGTATGATCTCGAATTTTAAAACCTATTTTTTCATTTCTTAAATCAGATTCTACACGAATGTTAATTTTAAAAAATTTCTTAACTAAACTTGTAACATAATCTACGCTAGTATTAGAAAGACTAATTATCACAACCTGTATTGGAGATAACCAAGTGGGTAAATTACCTGAAGATTCTTCAATTAATATACCAATAAATCGTTCTATTGAACCTAATATAGCTCGATGAATAATAACTGGGACTTTACGTTCATTATTTTCATTAATATAAAATGAATTTAAACGTAGAGGCAAATAAAAATCTAATTGAATTGTTCCACATTGCCAATTTCTTTCTAAAGAATCTTGTAAAATAAATTCAATTTTAGGTCCGTAAAAAGCACCCTCTCCTAATTGATATTCAAATGATAAATGATTTTCGATTAGCATATCAGATAAGTCTTTTTCTGATTGATCCCATATTGCATCATTTCCAATACGTTTTTGAGGTCTTGTAGAAAGCTTTACTAATATTTTTTTAAAATTAAATATACTATATAAATCATATATCATTTTAATACAATCATTAATTTCAGTACGTACTTGTTCTTCGGTACAAAATATATGCGCATCATCTTGAGTAAAATTACGAACTCGCATAAGACCATGTAAAGAACCTGAAGGTTCATTACGGTGGCAACTTCCAAATTCAGCCATACGAATAGGCAAATCTCGATAAGATTTTAGTTTACTATTAAAAATTTGAACATGTCCTGGACAATTCATAGGTTTAATACAATATTCTCGATGTTCTGATAACGTAGTAAAAATCGCATTTTTATAATTATCCCAATGTCCACTTTTTTTCCATATTATTTGATCTATTAATAACGGAGTTTTAACTTCTTTATATTTATATTCTTTTAATTTTTCACGAACAAAATTACGCAACTCATTGAAAACAATCCAACCATTATTATGCCAAAAAATCATACCTGGAGATTCTTCTTGCATATGATACAGTTCAAGAAATCTTCCTATTTTTCTATGATCTCTTTTTTCTAATTCATTTAAATAATATAGATGTTTATCTAGTTCTTTTTTATTAGACCAAGCTGTTCCATAAATACGTTGTAACATTTTATTTTTATTATTTCCTTTCCAGTAAACACCTCCAATTTTTTTTAACTTAAAATATTTACAAAATTTTATATTAAAAAGCTGTAGTCCTATATCAATATCTACGTAGTTTTCATGATAATATAAAGAAATTTTATTTTTGAAGCTAACTGTTTTCTTAATCAAAGATACTTTGTATTTTTCAAAACGTTGTTCAAATATTTCAATTGCTTGAGCATAAGAAACTATTTTATTAAAAATATCATATTCTTTTTTTATAAGAATTTTCATATTATTTTCTAGTAATATGAGATCTTTTTCTGAAATTTTATTATCTAAATCTATATCACAATAGAAACCATTGTTCGAGATGTTACTTTCAGCAATTTGAGAAATTGGCCATGTTTGTTTAACAGCATAACTTAAAAGTTGTGTGCAAGAATGTCTAATAATATCTAATGCTTTATGATGTTTATTATCAATAAATTCTATAGTAGAATCTTCTGTTATGAAAGTGTGTAAATTTGAAAAACTATTATTAACAGAAATTGCAATAAGCGATTTTATTATATTAGGTTTTTTATTTTTTATAATATCTATCAATGGAACTGAATGCTCGTACATCTGATGACTTCCATCACAAAATCTTATTACAGGCATTCTTAAATCCTTAATTAAAATGTTAATCATTTATCATCTAAAAAAACTAAATATTTATATACTATCTATTTTTATATAAAAAAACTTTATTAATTATAAAATGTTTTTATATAAAAATAAAAACATGCTAGCCAAATCTTTTTTGACTAGCATATAAATTAAAAACGAGTATCCACAGCATCTGCTAATTGTTTAATAATTAAAGTACTATCTTTCCAATTTAAACAAGCATCGGTAATTGATTTTCCATAAATTAACGGTTGATTATCGATTACTTTTTGAAAACCTTCTTCTAAAAAACTCTCAATCATAACTCCAAATATAGCTTTAGAACCATAAGAAATTTGATGTGAAATAGATGCAGCAACATTTTTTTGACGAATATGTTCTTTTAAACAATTTCCATGACTAAAATCAACCATTAAATATTCTGATAGATTAAATTCGCGCAAATGTTTTATTGCTGAGTTAATATCATCAGCATGGTAATTAGGAGAACTACCTCCTCGCATAATTATATGTCCATATGGATTACCACTAGTATGATTAATTGTCATTTGTCCATCTTTATTAGGCGCTAAAAATAAATGACGAACTTTTGCTGCACGAATCGCATCAATTGCAATTCGTATATTTCCATCTGTACCATTTTTAAAACCTACTGGACATGAAAGAGCAGAAGCCATTTCTCTATGAATTTGACTTTCAGTCGTTCTAGCTCCGATAGCTCCCCAACTAATGAGATCTGCAATAAATTGTCCTATAACCATATCAAGAAATTCTGTTGCTGCAGGCATTCCTAATGCATTAATATCTAGCAATAACTTACGAGCCACGGCTAATCCATGATTAACTCGGAAACTACCATTTAAATCTGGATCTGAAATTAATCCTTTCCATCCAACAACTGTTCTTGGTTTTTCAAAATATGTACGCATTATAATTTCAAGACGATCTTTGTATTTTACACGTAATTCATATAATCGATGTGCATATTCTACTGCCGCGATAGGATCATGCACTGAGCATGGACCTATTACGACAAGTAGTCGAGAATCTTGTCCAGTCATTATACGAGCAATATTTTGTCGTGTTGTAATAACATTATCCATAATGTCTGAAGTAATAGCATATTGCTTTGCTAATTCAGATGGAGTTATTAATGGATCAATTCGTATTGTACGTAGTTCATCTGTTTTTTTCATTTTGTTCTCTAAATGAATTTTTTTTCTGAAAAGAATAGCAAGATGTAATAAAAAAATCACGAAAATAACTGGTCATAAGTTCATATTTCTAATATTTTATGAATATTCTTAATAGAAAAAATCCATAATATTAGAGAGAATAAATTTTTATTAATACACTTTAAATAATATGATAGAAGTTTTAAACAGGAAAAAAACAAAGATAAATCTTTAAGAAAATAATATATTTATATAAAATTATTAGTTTTCTGTTTACTAATTATTAGATTATTCAATTAAACTATTTTTTTATATTATCATATTTTATAGCTATATTTAATTAAATATATTTATTCTATCTATTGTATTTTATGTTCATTAAATTTTTTTTCAGGAAGTATTTTTTAAAAAAGATGCAATCGAAATACCGTACATCCATGATATTATTAAACGATACAAAATTACTAATACCACAGGTCCAATAAATAAACCAATCATTCCAAACGCTAATAAACCACCGATAACTCCCGATAAAATTAATAAAATAGGTAAATCAGCACCCATACGTATAAAAAAAGGTCTCAATATATGATCCAGTATAAAAACAAGACAACTCCAGATTAATAGTATTGTACCCCAAGTAGTGTTATTGTTCCAATAAAGCCATATAATTGATGGTATTAAAATAGGCAATGGACCTAATTGTATTAAACAAGAAAAGACAATAATTATCATCAATAACGCCCAATAAGGAACACCAGAGATTAATAATCCTATACCAGATAGTACAGCTTGAATTAAAGCTGTTACTGCTACACCCAACGCAACAGCTCTTACTGCTTGCACAGCTAGCAAGATAATAGCATCTCCATTGTTTACACTAAGACGTAATGCAAAACAACGTATAGCATGACTGGCTTTCTCACCGTTCCAATATAAAAGAATACTAAAAAATAACATTAATGCTAAATGCATGAAAAATAATCCACAATTTTTAGCTTGACTTATAAAAAACTCAGTAGTACGTCCCATATAAGGTCTTACTTCTTGAATTAACTCACCCCCATCACCATCTAATAACTCTTGATAACTAATAAATATTTTTTTACCCACAAGAGGAATATCTTGAAGCCAAACTAATTCTGGAAATTCTAAAGTATTTGAACTAAACCAATGAATTAAAGGTATACTTGTTGCAATTAAACTATTTACCACAAAAAATACTGGAATAATAAACAAAAGGAGTAAAATAATAATCATACTAGCAACTGCAAGACAACGTTTACCCCATAGAACGTTTTGTATCTTTAACATCAGAGGCCAAGTAGCAATCACAATCATACTGGCCCAAGAAAATCCTAATATAAAAGGATGAATCACTAAGAAGCTTACGACACTCATAGTAATAATAAATATTAGTGATAAAATAGACTGCGATAAATCCATTTTTTCTTTTGGATTTTGCATATAATTATTTCACCTCAATATTTTTATATTATAAATAATTTTTTATAAAAAATTAATTTAATTTTATGAGACAAAAATTTTTTTTAGATATGTAAAAATAATTATAACATTAAATTTTATAAAAATAATATTCTTTAATATACAAAGATATATATAATAGAAACAAAGTTTAAGAAAAACATCTTTAATGAATATTTAAAAAAAGAAAAAATTATGAAAAAAAACAATATTAATACTTATTTTCCAAATAAAAATAAATGGAAAGGTATTTCAATAACTGAAAATGCAATAAAACAAATTTTGTTTTTAATTAATTCACATTCTGATAATAAAGGTATAAGATTAGGTATAAAAAAATCTGGATGTGCAGGATTTCGTTACACCATGAAATTAATTAAAACATCAGAATTAAAAAAAGAAAAAAACAAAGAAGAAATAACATTTTTTTATAAAAATATCCTTATTTATATTTCTTCTAAAGAAATGCCATTTTTAGAGGGAATTAAAATAGATTTTATAAAAAATAATATTAATAAAATATTTAAGTTTTATAATCCGAAACTAGAAAAATTTTGTGGCTGTGGTGAAAGTTTTTCAATTAATTAAATAAATTTACCAACAAAGCAAACAATGATTTTTTTTACCTCTAGATAATAAAGTAAATTTTCCAAATAATTTATCTTGATTTTCAAATATATGATTTTTATTAATTTTTTGAGTATTAATAGATATAGAATTTGCAAAAATCATTTTTTTTGCTTGTGTTCGAGACATTGATAAGGAAGACAACACTAGTGCTTCTTGTAAATCTTTTACTTTATGTATTTTTATTGCAGGAATCCCATCTTGTTGTAATTGTTCAAGATCAGATTTTGTAATATGATTGATTTTTTTTAAAAAAAGAAATTCCGTAATTCTTTCTGCTGCTAATAATTGTTCTTCTCCATGTACTAAACGAGTCATATTTCTAGCAAGAAAAATTTTATCATTAATAATTTGATTATTAATATATCTATTTTTTTCTCGTATATTAATTTCTAGTAAACTTACAAAGGTAAACATTTTTAAAAAATAATAAATTTGTGAATCTTCTATATTTATCCAAAATTGATAAAATTTATAAGGACTAGTTTTTTTAGCATCTAACCAAATAGTTCCCGATTCTGTTTTACCAAATTTCATTCCATTAGACTGAATAAGAAGAGGTATAGTTAAACCATACACTTTTTTCTTTGTTTTACGATTTACCAAATGCATTCCTGAAGAAATATTACCCCACTGATCTGCGCCTCCAATTTGGAGATGTACTTGATGTTCTTTATGTAAGATAAAAAAATCATATGCTTGTAATAAGTTATAAGAAAATTCTGTAAATGAAATTCCCTGATCTGTTCTTGAAATACGCTGTTTGACTGCCGATCGATTAATCATCGTATTAATTGAAAAATATTTTCCCACTTTACGTAAAAACGATAAGATGTTAATTTTCTTAAACCATGTATTATTATTTAATAATAAAGCACTATTTTCACTACAATTAAAATCTAAAAAACAAGAAATTTGTTTACTAATTTTCTTAGTCCAAATATTAACATTATTACTAGAATTAAATTCTCGTTCTTTTTTTTTAAAACTAGGATCTCCAATTAAGCTAGTAGCTCCTCCTATTAATACAATAGGTTTATGACCAGCCATTTGAAATCTTTTTAAAGTAATTAAAGGTAAAAGATGACCTATATGTAAACTTTCTTCTGTAGGATCAAAGCCACAATAAAGAGATATAGAATTATTTTGAATAAGTTTGTTTAAATTATCTTCATTTGTAATATGAGATATTAATCCTCTATCGTGTAATATTCTAATTAAGTTAAATTGGCTCATTAAAAACCTCTTTTTTTAAAACCTAAATTAAAAAAATATGTTTTGTATAGCTAAATTTATTATATTTTAATATTGAAATATTTTAAGCTAATTTTATTATAACTTCAACGAGTAAAATATAAAATTGTTTTTATCGGAAATATTAATTTAATATTTTAATAAGGCTCAATATCTATAAACCATTTTACTTTTTGTGAAATTGAAAAGACATTAATTATTTCTATAGATTCATTTAATAACTTATTAAGTTTTGCACGTGAAGAAGATTGAATTAATAATTGATAAATGTTTTCCATTTTTAATATAAAAGCAGGATTAGGACCTACAAACCATAGAGAAATATTATATTTACTAGATTTTTTTTTTAAAATTTTACGAATTAAATTTAAAAAAATAATATTTTTTTCGGATTTTATATTTTCAGAATAAATTATTATTTGACAACTCCAAGGTGGTAAAAAAAAATTTTTTCGAATTAATAATGTTTGATTTGCAAAAACATCATATGTTTTATTACATAATTCTTGCAAAATTGTATTTTTTAAATATGATGTTTGTATTAAAATTTTAGGTTGTGTTTTTTTATATTTAGTTAATTGAATTAAATTAAAATAAAATTGTGCAAAATATTCCATATTACGAAATTTTAAAGAAAAAAAATAATTATCAATACACAGCAAACCAATTAAACTCACATAAGGAAAATAATAATTTTGAACAATTTTTTCTGTTGTAAAAATAATACAAGAACTAGAAATAGAAAAATCAAAAAAATTTTTATTAAAATTTTTTTTATTAACTTTTTTTTTATTTAGCAAAAAAAATATTAACCTATCAGGGAAAATATCTCGTATTATATTTTTTATTTTTTCTATACTTAAATTTATTATAATTAAAGATAAACAACCACAATTAGAACAAAAAAATGGTTTTTTAATTTTTATTAAACAAAATTTACAAAACAAAACATTATGATATTGATTTAATTGAAAGTAATCTTGACAAATGCTGCATTTAAATATCGATCCACATGTATTGCATTTTAATACAAAAAACAAAAAATTTATTTTATTAGAAATTAATAATACTTGTTTGTTTTTATAATTTCTAGTAATTTCATGAATCAAAGTCAAAGAAAAACCAAATCTTGTTTTTTCTTTTTGTAAATTAATAATACCATTATTAATTTTTATCACATGATCATGTTCATTGATCTTTATATAAAAACATTTTTTTAATAAAATATTATGTAAAGTTTTCAACGAAGGTGTCTCTGAATCTAAAATTATAGGTATTTTTTCTTTATAAGCTCTTAATATCCCTATATCTCTAATATTATATCTACATTGTTTCATGTTTTTATAATTCAAATTATGTTCTTCTAAAAGAATAATAGTGCCTAATTTAAGAAAGGGTAAAAAAACACTTTTTTTTGTACCAATAATAATAGAATTTTCACCATTTTTTGTTCTAATCCAATTTTTTAAATATTGAGTATTAGTTAATTCTGAATGAATAACATCAATAGTAACATAAAAAAATTTCTTCAAAAAAACTATGATTACACTTATATTTTTAATATAAGGCACTAAAATTAAAATCTGCTTTTTTTGGTTTAATAATAGTTTGATTAAACTTAAATAAAACTTAATTTTTGAATATAATTTTGTTTTGGTGAACAACCAAGAAGAAAATTTTTTTTTTGTTAAAATATTCTCAATAAAAATTAAATGTTTTTTGTTTAAAAAAATTTTTTTTTACTTTGAAAAAAAGTTTTTTTATTTAAAGATGATTCGTAAACAACGTTAACTTTACATAAACCTTGACGTTCTAATTTTTTTAAAACTAATTTAGATAAATTATATTTTTTTAATTCAGAATTTAAAACACTGTTTTTTTTTAAAAAAAGCAAAGTATAAAGTTGCTTTTTTCTCCTTTTTAAATCAACAATATCTATTTCTTCTCCTTTTTTTGTAATTATCCATTTATAAAAAATTTTATCTTTTAGAATATAATCATTATATAATATTTTCGGTAAAACAGAAAAAAATAAATTCCCAATAGGACAGTGATAATTTCTACTTATCCATATTAAAATATCTAGTAAAAAACTAGTATACAATGAATGATTATCAATTAATTTTTTTACATATTTTAAATTCAATTGATTGGTCTCTATGTTTTTACAAATAGAAATTACAATACCTATTATATTTTTAGAACGAAAAGGAACAACTATTCTACCACCAATAACAGGAAACATTAAATCGGGCATAATATATTTAAAACATTTTCTAATTGGTAAAGGTAAAACAACTTTTACAATAATCACTTTTATACCTATAAAAATATATTAAATTTTTTTTCTTTAAATTCACAAAATTTATATACTAAACATATATTGCATTTAAATTTTCGTGCAGTACAAATATATCTACCATGCAAAACAAACCAGAAGTGAATTTTTAATTTAAAAATACTAGGAACTACTTTATTCAATTTTTTTTCAACTTCTTTAACATTTTTTCCTTTAGCAAAATTAGTACGATTAGATACTCTAAAAACATGTGTATCAACGGCAATAGTTTTTTTTTTAAATAATATATTTAAAATAATATTAGCTGTTTTTCTTCCTACACCAGGAAAAGACTCTAATTCATTACGGTTTTTAGGAATTTTTCCTTTATGTTTAGTTATTATTAAAAAAGAAGTATTAATAATATTTAACGCTTTCATATTATATAAACCAATATGTTTAATATAATTCTTAAGACCTTCTACACCTAATAATAAAATGCTTTCAGGAGTATTAGCAATTTGAAATAATATTTTTGTAGTTTTATTTACAATTAAGTCAGTAGATTTAGCTGAAAGCATTACAGATAACAATAATTCAAAATCTGAAGAAAAAATTAATTCCGTCTTAGGATTGGGATTTTTTTCGGAAAATAGTGATAAAATTTTATAACGTTTTTCTTTATTCATATTTATAATATTTTTTATTATTTTAAACAACATTTTAAACCGTTTTTAACGGTATTCTTTTTATTATATAAATCTATATAATTCTTAATAGCAATTATACAACCTAATATAAAAAATCCTCCTGGAGGTAAAATAGCTAAAACTATAGTAGAATTTTTATCTAGTACTTGTATAAAAAAAGAGTCATCTATATTTGAAATAATTTTACTAATTCCAAAGAACAATGTTCCATTACCTAATATTTCACGTATAAATCCAATTGTAAACATCGAAATAGTTGAACCTAAACCGATAAAAAATCCATCAAAAAAAGATACTAGTATAGAACTTTTATAAGCGATCAGATCAGCTCTTCCAACAATAATACAATTGGTGACTATTAAGGGGATAAACACACCTAAAGATTTATATAAATTAAATTGATATGCATGAACTAACATTTCTATAGACGTAACAATAGAAGAAACTAACATCATATAAATTGGAATTCTTATATCTTTAGGTATTAATTTTTTAAAAATAGCGATAGTAGTATTAGTAATTATTAAAACCAAAGTAGTTGTTATACCTAATCCTATTGCATTAACGCAATTTGTTGTCATTGCCAAAACTGGACATAAACCTAACAACTGAACTAAAGAAGAATTATTTTTCCACAATCTGTTTTTTAAAAAAATTTTAATTTTCATAAACATCTTTATTCAAAAATTTTAAAATTGATGGTATATTTTTAATAAAAATCACTGTTCTTTTAACTGAATTAGTTACTGCTTGTGGGGTTATTGTAGCTCCCGTAAATTGTTCAATTTTTCCTCCATATTTTTTTAATAAAAAATCCTTATCTTCTGGAGAAGAAATATACATATTAGAAAACTTAGTAATCCAATCAGAAATAGCTAATTCAATTTTATCTCCAATTCCTGGAGTTTCTTGATGATCTAAAACTCTTACACCAATAATTTTTCCATTTAAATATGCTGCCACTAGCATATTAATAGAACCAGAATAACCATCAGGAGCAGTTGTTTCAATAACAGCTGCCCTTGCTTCTTTTTTTTTATTTAATAATAACCATAAATTATGATTTTTATCATTCCCTAAAGATTTATTTTTTATTTGATATAGTTTTATCTCAAATTGATTTAAAACTGTTGGAGATAATACTTGTTCTAATAAAAATTTTCGTTCTTCTTCTTTTTGAGAAGCTATTTTTATTTTAGTTATTTTATTTATAAAAATTGTACTAGAAATAGAAATAACAGAAAAAAAACTAATTAAAAAAGCATTTTTTAATATTTTTTTAAACATATTTACGTATTATTGTGACCATATCCAGATGTGTTAGTATAATGATCTATTAATGGAACAAACATATTTGCAAATAAAATTGAAAAAGCTATTGCATCTGGATAATCACTATAATTACGAATAATCCAGGTCAAACAACCAATCATAATGCCAAAAATTATTTTTCCTGTATTAGTACAAGAAGTAGTAACTGGATCTGTTGCAATAAAAAAAGCACATATCATTGTACCTCCAGAAAAAAGATGAACTAATGGAGATAAAAAGAGTTCTTTTGAAGAATAAAAGGAAACAATTGATAATATTCCTAAAGTAGTTAAAAAACTTACTGGAATACGCCAACAAATTATTTTTTTTAAAAATAAAAAAACTCCCCCTAAAAAAAAACTTATATTTATATATTTCCAACTATCTTGAACAGTATTATTTTTTAACGAATTATATTCTGATATATGAGTATCTTTTAAGTGATATTTTGTTTTAAAATCATCTAAAGGAGTAGCTTCAGTAAAAACTTCAGGAAAAATATTTGAATTGCTATTTTTAGCATTATCTATATTCTTTTTAAAGAAAATAATATTTAAAGATTGTTTGATACTGTTTAAACAAGATAAATTTTCATTACTTTCATTCCAATTATTCATATGAATTGGAAATGATATTAATAATACTGCATAACCTAACATAGCTGGATTAAATATATTTTGACCAATGCCACCGTATAAATGTTTAGCAACAACAATGGCAAAGAACATTCCAATAATTATCATCCACCAAGGAAGCAAAGAAGGAATACTTAATCCAAATAAAACTGAAGTTACAATGGCAGAATTATCTTTTAAATGATTTTTAATTTTTTTTAAACGTATTTTTAAAATTGCTATTTCTAATATCAATGAAATTATTATGGAAAACAAAATCTCTATTAACGTCCCACTTCCAAAAAAATAACATTTAGTAACAATTCCTGGAATACAAGCTATAATCACTAAAAACATTATTTTTCTAACACTATAAATATTATATATATAAGGAAAATTCATTTTTTGTATATTTTCTATTAATATAAAAATAAATTTGTATAAAAGTTTATTGTTTTTCTTTCATACGTTCTATTGCTGCATAAACTAATTCTTTTCGCGATTTTTTTTCTAAATTATTTGCATTTTTATTATTAACTATTTTTTTTTGATTTAATAATCTTTCTTCTCTTTTTTGGAAACGAAACAAAAACATTTTTTTAAGATTATTTTCTAAGTTTATATTATTAAGAATAACTTTCTCTTTTTTAAAGAATTTTACTAAGGGAATATAACTAGGACAAACTTTTTCACATGCTTTACACTCAATACAATCTAAAACATGATGTTTATGTGATTTTTCATGATTATTGCTTTTACTATATAATAAAATTTGTTGAGGAAGTAAGTTTATTGGACATACATTTGAACAATATCCACATCGGATACAATTATAATTAACAAGATTTTTATTCTTTTCTTTTTTAAATTGAATCGAAATAAAATTAGTATTTTTTAATACAGAATGATTTAAATCAGAAATTTTTTTTCCCATAAATGGACCTCCTACACGTATATTAATATCAAAATTTTTTTCATATATTTGATTGTTTAAAAAAAATTTTATTGGAGTTCCAATTCTAATTAAAAAATTCCCTGATAAAAATTTTTTATCACTTAAAATAGTAATAATACGTTCAGTTAATGGTTCTCCATGTATAATTGCTCTTTTTATAGCATATATTGTAGCAACATTAAAAATAAGATATCCTACATCTACAGCATGTTTATGATAAGGTATTTCCTGTCCTGTCAAAGTCTTTAGTAATACTTTACTACTACCTCCAGGATATTTTTTTTTAATAATACAAATTTTAAATAATGAATTATTTTTAATTAAATTAGAAATTTTTGAAATTGATTTAATATTATCTTCTTGAATAGCAATCAAAACTATTTTAATATGAGAAATCCAAGATACAATCTTACATCCTATTAAAATATCATTTGCATAATTGTTTATCAAACAATTATCTGCCATTATATAAGGCTCACTTTCTACTGCATTAACAATTAAAGTATGTACTTTATTCATACTTAGTATTAATTTTTTTGCAGATGAAAATTGAGCACCACCAAGACCGACAACACCAGATTGATAAATTTTCTTAATTAATTTTTCAGAAGTATGTTTTTTATAATTTTCTATAGGTTTTAATCTAATCCACTTATCTAAGTTATCAGATAAAATCACAATTTTTAAATTTTTTCTATCTTTATGAACAGAATCAGAAGAAAAAGAAATATCTTTTATCCAACCTGAAGTAGGAGCATGAACGGGGATAATATCATCATTACCAAAAATTAAAGGTTGTCCACGTAATATTTTTTGATTTACTTTTACCCGTAGTTGTTTACTACAAATATCGCCTTTTATGAAAATAAAAAATTTTTCAGGAAGGCTTAAATGTTTTAATAAGTAATCATTTGATTCTTTTTTTTTAAATGAATATTTTAAGCCACCTTGAAAATTATATTTTTTTTTATACTTAAGAAATTAAAAATTTTTTTTCTCCATAATGTTATAGAAAAAATATTTTTAAAAAAAAATTTTTTATAAAGTAATTTTATGTAATTCATATTCATCTTTTTTTAATTTTAATACAATTTGTTGGGCAATGTGATAAACAAATATTACAACCTGTGCAAAAATCTTTTAAAACTGTATGTAAAAAATTTGGTGCACCAATAATTGCATCTACTGGACAAAAAAGAGCACACTTTGAACATCCAACACAATTTCTTTCATCAATCCATGCAATTGTATCAAATATTTTCTCATTCTTAATAAAAACATTTTCTACGGGTTTTTCTATGTTTAATAACTCAGAAATTTTTAATGTAACACTAGCACCACCTGGAGTACATTTATTAATTTTTTCAGAATTTCTTACTATTGCTTTTGCATAGGGATAACATCCAGAATATCCACATTGAGCACATTGACTTTGAGGTAATAATTCGTTAACTGATTCTATCATAGGATCGTTATTTAATTGAAGTTTATAAGCAGAAAAACTTAATATAATTCCGAATACAAACGATAAAATCCCAAAAATAATAATTATCAACATAATTAAACTTTCACCAAACCTTTAAATCCCATAAAAACAATTGACATAACACTTACAGTAATTAAAGTAATAGGAGCACCTCGAAATGGCAAAGGAATATCAGATAATACTATACGTTCACGTATGCAAGAAAAAATTATCATTACCAAAGTAAAACCTAAAGATGCACTTAAACCATAACATATAGATTCTAAAAATGTATGATTTAAGTATAAACTAAATAATGGAATAGCTAAGACTGTGCAATTAGTTGTAATTAAAGGAAGAAAAATTCCGAGTATGCGATATAAAACTGGGCTAGTATTACGTAATAAAATTTCTAAAAATTGAACACTAACTGAAATAATCAACATATACGCTATAATTCTTAAATAAACTATATGTAAAGGTAATAAAATAAAAAAATTAACTAGCCATAATAGTACTGAAGATATTAAAACAACAAAAGCAGTTGCAAAACTCATTCCAAAAGCAGTATTTAATTTACTTGAAGCACCTAAAAATGGACATAAACCAAGAAATTTTACTAAAATAAAATTTTCTATTAAAATATTAGAAATAAAAAATAAAAAATAATGTTTCATTTATAATTACCATATATTAATTCGAATTTTATTAAAAATAATTTTAATATTAAATATTTTTTTAAAAATAATTAATTTTTTATACTTACAAAACGTTAATAATCCTTTCATTCATTAAGCGTTCTGTAGTATCTACAATTGTTTGAGTATAAAAATCAATTTCTATATTCATTAAACTACCACGTGTTTTATGTCTTATTGTTGTATAAAATAAAGTTTGAGGTATTATATTAATACAAAATTCATCTTTAATAATATCTCCAACAGTCAAACTAATTCCATCAATACAAATAAACCCTTTGTAAAAAATATATTTGATCAAATTTTTATTTTGTAATTTTAACCATAAAATATAATTATCATTAAAATTTAATATCTTAGAAACTTCAACTGTATTCATAACATGACCAGATATTATATGACCACCAATTTCATCTCCGTATTTTAACGATCTTTCAATATTTATTTTCTCTCCAATATATAAATTTCCTAAATTAGTCCTTTTTAATGTTTCTTCTATAATATCGCATATTATATAATGATTTTCGATAGATTTAACAGTTAAACAACATCCATTATGCGAAATTGAATCACCTAGATGTAAATTTTTAGATAAAATAGATGGAAGTTTGACAGTTAAGGTATGAATTTTTTTTTTCTTTTCTATAGAAACAACAGTAGCAATTCCATTCACAATGCCTGTAAACATAAAATTTCCTCAAGAAATAATACTTTTAATTCTTTAATTCTTTAATTAAACATTCATATTTAACTTATAAGAAATATAAAATTTTGTTATTTTTTCAATAAAATTAAAAATTTTATAATATTAATCATTTTAATAAATAAATTTTTATGATTTTTAGAATAAAATATTTGTATATTATATCAATAATAATATATAATTTAAATAGTAAAAAATACATGATAACATTTTAAATATTTACGTTCGTAGCTCAATTGGTTAGAGCACTATCATGACATGGTAGAAGTTGGTGGTTCAAGTCCACTCGAACGTATTAAAATTTTTTATAGGTTGTTTTTATTTGATTAAAGAAATTATAAAAAAACTCAAAAATAAATCATTCTTAATAGCTTATAGTGGCGGATTAGATTCCACAGTACTTCTTCATCAATTAATTGAAATAAAAAAAATAACTCCTGATATTAAAATACGTGCTATTTATATTAATCATAATCTTACATTACTTGCAAAAAAATGGATAAAACACTGTAAAAAACATTGTAAAATATATCAAATACCATTAACCATAAAAGATATTGATATTCATCAAAATAAAAACAAGACTGAAGAACAATTGAGAATAAAGCGATATAGCATCATTTATAATCATTTGTTATCTGAAGAAATACTACTCACAGGTCATCATATGAATGATCAATGTGAAACATTTTTTTTATCTTTAAAACGAGGTAGTGGTCCAACTGGACTTTCAAGTATGTCTTTTGAGACTATACTTGGTAATAAAACAATCATCCGACCATTTTTAAATAAAACAAAAAAAGAATTAGAATTATGGGCTAATCGTAAAAATTTAAAATGGATTGAAGATTTTAGTAATTTTAATATCAATCATGATCGTAATTATATCAGACATAATATTATTCCAGTTTTAGAAAAAAGATGGCCTTTTTTTTTAAAAAACTGTTTTCGAACCATAAAAATCTGCAGAAAAGAAACAATTTTACTAAATGATTTACTTCTTGAAAAAATTCAAAATTTTATAAAATTTGACAATTCTTTGAATATTAAAAGTTTTCAAAATATAAAAAAAGAAACATGTACTGCATTTATAAGACGCTGGATTAGATTACAAACAATAAAAATGCCATCGTATAAAAACATTGAATGTATATATCATCAAATGATTTTGAGTCGTAAAGATGCAAATCCAAAAATAGTTTTGGATGAAAATGAGATAAGACGTTATAAAAAATCACTTTATTTTATAAAAACACCACCAATATTAAATAGCACCTTTTTATTTTGGCATAAAAAAAATAGTAAACTAATTCTTCCTAATAATTTAGGAAATTTAACACAAGATAATCAAGGTATGAGTCTTCCAAAGCCTAGAAAAAATCAATTAGTTAATATTCGTTTTCAGTATGAAGGAAAAATCCTAATTTTAGGAAGAGATAAAAAAAGAAAAATCAAAAAAATATGGCAAGAAAAAAATATACCTCCTTGGTTACGTAATCAAATCCCATTATTATTTTATAATAATATCTTCATTAGTGCCCTAGGAGTATTTATTGTTAATACAAAATACACAAATAAAAAAACATGGAAAATTTCATGGAAAAATGATTTAAAATCAAATAATAATAAATTTTTGTTTTACTAATAAAATTAAAAAAATTTTTAATTACATAAATGAATTAATTCATTAATTTTTTTACTATTTATTCTTTCATACAATGGAGAAAATTTTTTGATTTTATGACATAACAAAGGTTTTTTAATATCTTTCCAAGTTAAATTTGAAATTAAAAAAGATTCTGTTTTACTTGCAAGATCGGGTAATATTGGTTTTAAAAAAACCATTACTATTCTGAATAAATTAATACCCATTGTGCAAATTTCATGTAATTTATTATCTTTTTTTGTTATCTTGATTTTCCAAGGTTGTTTTTCATTAATATATTTATTAGCCATATCTATTAATCTCATAGATTCTCGTGTGACAGAATGAAACTCACGGTTTTCTAAAAAATTTTGAATAATAAAACTTTTATTTATAAAATATTTATATAGTTCAATGTCACTTAATTCATTAGATAAATATCCATTAAAATATTTTTCTATAAAACCAGCACTTCTTGAAGCTAAATTAACTAATTTATTTACAATATCACTATTTATCTTTTGAACAAAATCCTCTAAGTTGATTTCAATATCACTTATTTTATTTGATAATTTGGTAGCATAATAATAGCGTAAACTATCTGAATCAAAAAATTTAATCCAATCTCTTGCTTTAATTAATTTAATATTACGTGATTTTGATAGTTTTATTCCATTCATAGTAACATAACCATGAACAAAAATACCATTAGGTTTTCTCAAAGAAACTGCTTCTAATATTGAAGGCCAAAATAAAGTATGAAAATAAATAATATCCTTACCAATAAAATGATATAATTCATAATTAGATTTTTTATTCCATAATTTATCAAAATTTAATTTTTTATTTTTATAACAAAGATTTTTAAATGTACTTATATAACCGAGAGGAGCATCTAACCAAACATAAAAATATTTCTTGGGGAATTTTGGTATTTTAAATCCAAAATACGGTGCATCTCTAGAAATACCCCATGATTTTAAGCCTTCTTTCAACCATTCTTCTGTTTTTTTAATAACTGAATCTTCTAAAACACCAGAGTATATCCATTTCTTTAACATATGACTAAAAAAAGGCAAATCAAAATATAAATGCTTAGTATTTTTTAAAATAGGTTTTTCTCCGGATATCACAGATATCGGATCAATTAAGTCAATAGGTTCATAAGTTGCACTACATATCTCACAATTATCACCATATTGATTTTCTGAACGACAAAGAGGACAACGCCCTTTGATAAACCTATCTGGAAGAAATATTTTTTTTATATTATCATAAAACTGAAATATTTTTTTTTGTTTAATTAAACCTTTTTCATTTAAAATTTTAAATGTTTTTCTTAATAAGTGTAAATTCTCTATACTATGTGTAGAATGATAGTTATCATAAGAAATTTTAAAATTTAAAAAATCTTTTTCGTGTTCTTTCTTTACTTGTTTAATCAAATCAGTTGAAGATATTCCTAAATGTTCAGATTTTAACATAATAGCAGTACCATGGGCATCATCAGCAGAAACAAACCACACTTCATGACCGAGCATTTTTTGATAACGCACCCAAATATCAGCTTGAATATGTTCTAGCATATGACCTATATGAATAGAACCATTTGCATAAGGTAAGGCACAAGTGACTAAAATTTTTCTAAGTACATTTGACATGATATTATATTTTTTAAAATAAAGAATATAATATACAAAATAAAATCAATCGTAAACTATTCTTTTTTAATAAAATATTATTCTTTATTAATACGACTAGGTATAACTCCATTTTGACTTTTGTATTTAGCTTCAGGACGAGAGTTATAAGGATATGATACTGATTGAGAAAGAATTTCAAAACTAAGAGCAGCTATTTTCATTTTAGGACGTAATACTAAAGTTAATTTTCCAGCATTGAAGATTTCTAGAACAATATTACCTTGCCATCCTGGATCAATACGATGTGCAGTAGCATGAATCATCAAACCTAAACGAGCTAAAGAAGAACGACCATCTAACCAACCTACTAAATTATTTGGAATAGTAATATTTTCTAAAGTAGAGGAAAGTACTAAAGAACCAGGTTGTAAAAACAATGGTTTTTCTTGAGAAAAAACTATTTCATCACTCATAACTTCTTTTAATGCTAAAGTTGTATTCTCTTTTGAATCACTTAAATCAATACAAGATCTAATATGATCGTAAAAAAAACGGAATTTATTACTAAGATGTATATCAACAGTAATACCATGAATTAGTTCTTTTTGAGGATAAGGTTTAATAATTAATTTTTTTCTTTTTAACCATTTTTGAATGTCTTTATCACATAAACGCATTTTTTTTCCTATTTAAAATAAATGTATTTTAAAGATATTATTTACTGTAAAAACATAATAAAATATGTGTTAAATAATACATAAAATATAATAGCAGAGACATTTTTTAACATCATCTGCTATTTATGTTTTTAAATATAAAATATAATATTAATTATACAATTAATATAATTTTTATATAAAAAAACATTAATAATTTTGATTTTATTAGGACTAAAACTATTTTTTTATTGACCAATTGGTATGAAAATAACCAGATTGATCAGTTCTTTGATAGGTATGTGAACCAAAATAATCTCTTTGAGCTTGTATAAGATTGGCTGATGAATTGACAGTACGATAACTATCATAATATGATATTGCTGCAGCAAAAGTAGGAATAGAAATACCATATTTTATTGATTGGATAACAATGTTACGTAATGAAATTTCGTATTCATTAGCTATTTTTGAAAAATAAGGTGTTAATAATAAATTCACTATAGTTTTATTACAAGAATATTCTTCGGTTATTTTTTGTAAAAAATTTGCTCGAATAATACATCCAGATCTAAAAATTTTAGCAATTTCGCCATATTCTAAATTCCAAGAATATTTTTCTGAAGCTCTTTTTAACTGAGAAAAACCTTGAGCATAAGAAATTATTTTTCCTAAATATAAAGCACGTCTAACTTCTTCAATAAAATTATTTTTATCTTTTATACAAGTTTTTATATTGGGTCCTTTTAATGTTTTTGATGCAGCTATACGTTGTTCTTTAAGAGAAGATAAATAACGCGAAAAAACAGATTCAGTAATTAATGAAAGGGGCTCACGAAGTTCTAAAGCGTTTTTACTAATCCATTTTCCAGTTCCTTTATCTTCTGCAACATCTAAAATAAAATCTATTAAATAATTTTCATTTCCGTCTTTCATAACAAAAATATCTTTTGTAATATCAATTAGATAACTGTTTAATTCACCTTTATTCCATTGAGAAAACGTATTTGCCAATTCTTCATTATTCATATGTAACAAATGTTTTAATAGAAAATATGATTCTGCAATTAATTGCATATCACCGTATTCAATACCATTGTGTACCATTTTCACATAGTGTCCAGCACCATTAGGACCTATATAGCTTACACATGGTTCATTTTTAAATTTAGCTGATATTTTTTGCAACATAGAAGATACCAATTTATATGCTTTTTTTTGACCTCCTGGCATAATTGATGGACCAGTTAATGCTCCTAATTCACCTCCAGAAACTCCCATTCCAATAAAATTAATACCTTGTTTAGATAATTCATTGTTTCTTCGCATAGTGTCTTTATAAAAAGTATTTCCTCCATCAATTAATATATCTTCTTTTTCTAAATAAGGAGTAATTAATTTGATAGTTTCATCAGTTGCTTTTCCTGATTGTACCATTAATAAAATACATCTAGGTTTTATAAGTGAATTAACAAATTCTTTAATAGAAAAATAAGGAAAAATATTTTTTCCTATATTTTTATTAATTACATCTTCTGTTACTGATTTTGTTCTATTATATATAGACACAGTATAATTTTTACTTTCAATATTTAATGCTAAATTCCGTCCCATTACTGCCATTCCTACAACACCAATTTGTTGTTTTGACATTTTGTTCTCCAGCTAAAATATTGTTAAAAGTATTTTTAAAAAATACTATTTTTATTTAAAATTTTTACAATAAATGATATTATAACTATTTTTCATTTATTAAAAACAAAATATTAAAATAACATTTCTGTTGATTTAAAATACAAAAATTTTTTTATATTACGTTTGGCTTTTAAAACAAAAAGAAAAAGTTAATCATATACTATCTAATAAATTGAAAAAATTAATAGATATAATATACGTAATTGATATAATTAAATTTATTTGAAATTGAAATATTATAAATTGATTTTTAATAATTTTTGCTATATTTAAACTACAAAAATATAACTTGTTCTTAAAACAAATAGTATTTTTTTAATTAAAAATTACTATTTTTTTCATTTCTTTTTTTTAAATTATTTAAAACCATACTAAAATTTAAATTTTGCTCATGTAATAATACAATTAAATGATAAATTAAATCTGCAGATTCATTAACTAATTCATTTTTATCTTTTTTTATAGCTGCTAATATTGTTTCTATAGCTTCTTCACCAACTTTTTGTGCTATACGACTTGTTCCAGATTTATATAAATCAGCTGTATATGAATTATTCATATCTACATTTTTTCTATTTTCTATAATATTTTCTAATTTGTTAAGAATATTGACATTATATTTTTTTGAAAAAAAACAACTGTTATTTCCTAAATGACATGTTTCTCCTGTAGATTCTGTTAAAACTAAAAGCGTATCATAATCACAATCAAGAATAATTTCGATAACTTTTAAATAATTTCCTGATTTTTCTCCTTTAGTCCATAAACGATTTTTAGTACGAGAATAAAATGTTACTAAACCATTTTTTTGAGTTTTTAATAAAGCTTCTTTATTCATATATCCATGCATTAAAACTTCATGAGAAAAATAATCTTGTACTATTACAGGCAACATACCATTAGTTTTAATCCAATTAAGATTTAACAGATCTTTTTGATTTAACATGTTCTAATCTCTATTCCTTTTTTAATTAAAAATTTTTTCAAAAGTTTTATATTTACTATATTTTTATGAAAAACAGATGCAGCTAAAACTCCATCTACATTAGAATAATACAAGGCATCATAAAAATGATTTATATTTCCTGCTCCTCCTGACGCAATTAAAGGAATTTTACAAATAGACCTTATTTCACTAAGTTGAAAAAGATCATAACCTTCTTGCAATCCATCTTTATTCATCATGTTTAAAACAATTTCACCAGCTCCTTGTTCTTGAACTTTTTTTACCCAATCAAAAGTTTTCCAATTAGTTTGATAAGTTTTATTAACGTCTCCTGTATACTGTTGCACCATGTAACATTTTTTTGATTCATCATACAAAGAATCTATTCCAACTACCGTACATTGCACACCAAATCGTTCTGAAATTTTCGTGATTAAATTAGGATCATTTAGAGCTGAAGAATTAATTGATATTTTATCTGCACCACTAGATAGAATGTTTTTCGCATCATCTACACTTTTAATTCCCCCAGCAACACAAAAAGGTATATTGATTATTTGAGCAATTTTTTCTATCCAAGTCCTATCGACTAATTTATTTTTTGTTGCAGCTGTTATATCATAAAATACTAATTCATCTATACCATCGTTTGCATAACATTTAGAAAGTGGTAATATATCACCTATAATTTCATGATTTTTAAATTGCACCCCTTTTACAACTAAACCGTTACTAACATCAAGACATGCTATTATTCGTTTTGCCAGCATTGTAACGCTTCCTCTATAGTAAACTTTTTTTCTAATAAACTACGACCAACAATGACATTTTGTACTCCAGTTTTTTTTAAAGAAATAATATCTTGTAATGCTGATACTCCTCCAGAAGCTTGAAATTCTATATCTTTAAAAGATTTTACGATTTCTAAATATAATTTAATATTTGGACCTAATAATGTTCCGTCTTTCGATATATCAGTACATAATACATGTTTTAATTGACTTGAAAAAAAATATTGAATTATTTCTTCTAATGAGTAATTAGTTTTTTTTTGCCAACCATTAATATATATTTCTTTTTTACTGTTATTAGTAATATGAATATCTAAAGCTAAAACAATTGCATCTGAACCATAATTGTTTAACCATTCTTTTACTTCATCTTTATTTATTATAGCAGAAGAGCCAATTACTACCCTTTTAGCGCCAAGATTTAAAAGAATTTCTATATCTTTTGCATTTCTTATACCTCCTCCGATTTGTATTGGAATATTAGTGTAAGAAAGTATTTTTTTTAATAATTCTAACTGTCTATTTTTACTGTTTTTTGCTCCGTCTAAATCTACCAAATGAATAAGTTTAACTCCCTTTAATGCATATTGTTCTAAAGATTCATATAAATTTATATCATAATTTTTTTGATGACAATAATTTCCTTGGTACAAACGTACTGCTTTACCATCAATTAAATCAAATGCAGGAATAATCATTAATTTACATCTCCAAAAAATTCTTTAATAATTGAGCGCCTATATGCCCAGATTTTTCTGGATGAAATTGAACTCCAAAAAAATTATTTTTTTGTATAACTGAACTAAAATTAATATCATAATTAGTAGTAGATAACGTATATTTATTAATTGGAACTATATAGCTATGAACAAAATAAAACCTTGAATTATTTGGTATATGTTTAAATAATGGATATGATTTATTAAATAAAACCTGATTCCATCCTATATGAGGTAATGGTAAATTATTAGTTTTTAAACGCAATACAGAAGATTTAATTATACCAATAGTTTTAACTCCATTACCCTCTTCACTAAAATCACAAAAAAGTTGCATTCCAAGGCATATACCTAAAACTGGTCTTTTAAAGTCTTGAATGATATTAATTAGTTTTTTTTTAGATAAAATTTTCATTACTGCCGCAGCTGTACCTACTCCTGGCAAAAAAATTTTTTTAGAATTTATTACTATAGAAGGTTCAGAAGTTATAAAAGGATAATAACCTAATTTTTCAATTGCTACTTTAATTGAAGTTAAATTAGCACAACCAGTATCTAATATTACTATATCTTCCATTATAAAAATCCTTTTGAAGTTGGTAGTTTATTGCCTTCTATCTTGATAGCTTGACGTAACGTACGTCCAAAAGATTTAAATAAACTTTCAACACAATGATGATCGTTTTTTCCTTCAGCATATAAATGAAGTGTAATTTTCATAGAATAAGAAAGGGAATAAAAAAAATGTTCAATCATATTAGTACTGAGATCACCAACCATTTTATGATTAAATGTTGCTTGAAATTTTAAGTATGGACGATTTGATATATCTATAATACAGTTGGATTTACTTTCATCCATAGGTATATAACAACCGAATCTACATAAACCATTTTTTTTTCCTAAAGATTTTAACAAAGCTTCTCCCAATGCAATTCCTGTATCTTCTACAGTATGATGATCATCAATATGAATATCACCTATGGCAAAAATATTCATATAAATTCCACTATGTACTGCTAATTGTTCCAACATATGATCAAAAAACTTTATACCAGTATTGATTTTACTATTTTCTTCTGAATCTAAAGAAACTTGTATTTGTACTTTAGTTTCCTTTGTTTTTCTAATAATTTCTGCATATCTGTTATTTTTTATAATCTCATTTTTAATGTCAATCCAATCAAATGAATCTTCTCTATATTGAATACCAGTTATTTTCATGTTTTTTGCTAACATCATATCTGTATCGCGATCACCAATAACATAACTACGCTTTCGATCTATTTTATTTAACCATGGTTGTACCATATTTATTTTAGGTTTACGACATTCACAATTATCATTAATAAAATGAGGACAAATTAATATATCATCAAACACCACCCCTTCTGAACGAAAAATATTTATCATAAAAAAATGAGGTTTATTAAAATTTTTTAAAGGAAAAGTTTTACTACCTAAACCGTCTTGGTTAGTAACCATAATTAATTTATAATCAAATTGTATTAATTTAAGCAATGAAGAAATGACGTTTTTTTTAAAAACTAATTTACTTATTGAATCTACTTGAAAGGTATCAGTTGGTTCATTAATTAATGTACCATCTCGATCAATAAATAATAATTTATTTTTCATTTAAACCTCTTTTAGACATATTTTTTTTAGAAAAAACTTCAATTTCTTCAATTAAACGTGAACATTCTAAACGTGTTCCTATTGTAATTCTTAAACATTTTTTTAAGTTAATTTTTTCATTTTGATTTCTTAAAATTATCCCTTTATTCCATAATGTTTCAAAAACTTCTTGAAACATAAAAAACTTTACTAATAAATAATTAGCATTACTATCAAATATTTTTTCTACACATGAAAGATTTTTTAATTTGTCAACTAACCAAATACGATTAGAATTTAATTCTAATACTCTATTTTTCATTAAATTAATAAAGTTTATGTTTAAAGATTGAATGGCTATATCAGAAATAGGTGTAGGAATTGGATAAGGACTAATTACTTTATTTAAAATTGTAATAATTTCTTTTTGTGCTAAAATAAAACCACATCGTATTCCAGCTAAAGAAAATGCTTTAGACAACGTTCTTAAAATCACTAAATTAGCATATTTTTTTAAATAAAAAGTCATGCTTTCTTTTGGTGAAAATTCAATATATGCTTCATCTACTACAACTAAACATTTATTCAAAGTGATTTCTAATAAAAAAATAAGATCTTTTTTTGGGATAATATTCCCGGTTGGATTATTTGGATTGCAAATGTATATTAATTTTACTTTGTTTAAATTTAATTGAATTTTTAATAAATCTAATTGCCAAGTATTTTTGAAAGTAGGTATTTCTTTAATTTTTACATTAGATATTTTAGCGTTAACCCCATACATATCATAAGTAGGTGGACAATAAATAATTGTATCTTCTCCTGGTTCACAAAAAGCTTTTATTAACAACTCAATTCCTTCATCTGCTCCTCTTGTTGCTAATATTTGATCGGGAAGTACTTGAACATAGTTAGCATAAGCAAATATTAAATTTTCAGGTTGGCATGTTGGATAACGATTAAATAATTTTTTTTTTGATTTAAAAGAACAAGATATAGGTGATTCATTTGCATTTAACCATATATCACCATGCTCTCCTCCAATACGTCTTGCAGATTGATAAGGTTCTAGTTTTTGTATATTAATTCTTGCTAATTTAATTATATCATCTATCATTTTATTTTTCCTTTAAAAAATCTACTCGAATTTTTACGGCGTTTTTATGAGCGTCAAGTTTTTCTGCAGAAGATAAAATTTCAAGAGTCTTAGATAATTCTATTAATCCGTGAGATGTTAGTTCTTGAATTAATATACGTTTTTGAAAGTCAGCTAATCCTAAAGCAGAATTAGTAATAGATTTTCCATATGTAGGCAAAACATGATTCGTACCAGATGCATAATCACCTGCAGATTCAGGAGACCACTGACCTAAAAAAATAGAACTAGCATTTGAAATATGATTAAGTATTTTTCTTGGATCTTTTGTTTGAATAATTAAATGTTCAGGAGCATAAATATTTGATATATAAACACATTGTGTTATATCTTTAGCAATGATAATCATACTGTTTTTTAGTGCTTTTGAAATTTCTGATAATCTAGATAATTTTTTTATTTGTTGATTAAGAGAAATAACTACTTTTTGTGATAATTTAATGCATGGAGTTAATAAAATTACTTGAGAAGACATACCGTGTTCAGCTTGGGACAGTAAATCAGCAGCAATAAAATCTGGATTCGCTGTTTCATCAGCAATAACTAACAATTCTGATGGTCCTGCTAACATATCTATCTCTGATCCATTAAAAACAGAACTAACTTGCAATTTTGCTTCTGTTACATAAACATTACCAGGACCAAAAATTTTATCTACTTTAGGAATACTTTCAGTACCAAAAGCAAGTGCAGCTATTGCTTGTGCTCCTCCAATTTGAAAAATTTTATTAATACCACAAACATGTGATGCATAAAGAACTTTATTACTAATAGGTGGAGGAGAACAAAGTATAATTTCTTTACATCCAGAAATTTTAGCAGGTATTGCCAACATTAAAACAGTTGAAAATAAAGGTGCTGTTCCACCAGGAATATAAATTCCGATAGAATTTAAAGGCACACTGATCTGTTGACAACGTACTCCATTTTGTGTTTCGATATCTATTGTTGATGATATTTGTGCTTCATGAAAAGATGTGATATTTTTTTTTGCAACTAAAATTGAATCTTTTAATTTTTCGCTCAAAGTGAATGAAGATGAAGAAATTTTTTCTTCAGGGATTTGTAATTTATCTAAATAAAATTTATCAAATAAAATAGAATATTTTTTTAATGCTTTATCACCTTTAGTGATAACATTTTCTATGATTTTTTTTACAGTTTTTTTTATATTATTACTTTCTTTTAGTACAGGTCTTGATAATATTTTTTTTTGTTCATTAAAATTTAATTTATCCCAATGAAAAATATTTTTAAAATATGCCATTATAATTTTTACTCCATCATTTTCTCAATTGGCAAAACTAAAATAGAACTTGCACCTAAAGATTTTAATTTTTCCATTGTTTCCCAAAATAATGTTTCACTGCTTACCATATGCATTGCTACTCGATTATCATCACCAGCTAATTTTAAAATAGTAGGTCTTTCTGCTCCACGTAATAAAGATATTACTTCTTCTAGTTTATTTACTGGTGCATGTAACATAATATACTTAGATTCACGAGCTTTAATTACGCCTTTGATACGTGTCATTAATTTATTAATCACTTCTTTTTTTATATTATTAATATCACTAGTCTTACAAATAAGACATGCACGAGAACAATATACCACTTGAACTTCACGTAAACCATTAGCTTCTAATGTCGCTCCCGTTGAAACTAAGTCACAAATAGCATCTGCTAAACCAGCTCTAGGTGCAACTTCTACTGATCCATTTAACATACAAGATTTAAATGAAATATCTTTCTCATCTAAATACTTTTTTAATAAATGAGGATAAGAAGTAGCTATTCTCATATTTTTTAAAGAATTTATATTAGAATACGTACTATTTACTGGAACAGCTAAAGATAATCTGCAAATTCCAAAATCAAGACGTCTTAAAGTTATGTAAGAATGTTCTGATTTTTGTGATATTCTATTTAATAATTCTTCTTCAAGAACATTTTCTCCAACTATTCCAAGATCTACTACTCCATCCATTACTAATCCAGGAATATCATCATCACGCACTAACATAGCATCGATAGGCATATTTTCAGCAAAAGCTATCAATTTTTGTTGTTTTAAATTAATTTTAATTCCACAACATGTCAATAACTTAATAGAATCACTACTTAATCGCCCAGTTTTTTGCATTGCTATACGTATACGATTATTATCAAACATATTAAAAATTCCTTAAATTTTTTACAAAATGCAAATTTATACTTTTAAAAAATAAAAAACCCAAAAAAATAAGGGCTTTTAAAAGGTTTATAGTTATTGTATTAAAAAAATTATGATTAAATATTAAATATAGATTAAATAATTTTATCGTAAAACTAAAATATAATAAATAAAAATTATTTATTATACAAAAACATAAAATCTAATTTTAAAAAAAAATTTAAAGAATTTTTAAATTAAAAAGAAAAAACTACTATTTTTTATAAAAAACACGATCTAAGAAATCAAAAAAATTAAAAATTATTTTCTATTGAATAGAAGTTTAAATTTAAAAAAATAAAAAATAGAGAATATTATAATATTTATATGAATCAATTCTCTTAAAAAAATACTTTAATATTTTTTCATCTAAACACTAATTTCAATTATCACTATAATTGCAGCATCACTTCCAAAAACTTTAGGTGCTTGATGAAAAGCTATAACATCTGGATGTTGAGACAACCAAAAGGGAATTTGTTTTTTTAAAATATGTTTACCATGTCCATGCATAACATGTGCACAAAATATTTTTTCTTTTTGACATGTTGTAATTAATTCACCTAAAGCTTTTTGTGCTTGATATTGAGTTAATCCATGTAAATCTAAAAAAATATCTGGATTATATTTTCCATTTTTCAAATTTTGTAAAATATTAAATGAATTTTTATTACGAATATAAGAAACTGGATTATCTTTAAAAAAATCTTTTTTATTTCTATTAGAAAAATAATGACTATGAGCATCTTGTTCAAAAATATTACGTTTAAAAATAATATGTTTATCATTTTGTTTATGAATTCGAGAATGAAAAATAGTATCTTGTACAATCTCACGGGTATCATTTAACCATTGGCGAAACAAAATATTTTTGTCAATAGTATAGCGACTATTTTTATTCATAATTTTTACCAAAAATTAATGTTTGATTTTATATATTTTGAATTAATTATATAATTTAGTTTTTATAAAAACAACAAATAAAAAGTTTGTCATTAGTAATTTTAAAAAAATTAATATTTATATAAATAAATTTTTTTAATATTTTAAAAAATAAAAAATCATTTTTTTATATTTATTCTGTATAGTTATATTATTCAATTTTAATAATATAAAAAAAAATGTCTGGAAATACAATTGGTAAAATATTTTGTGTAACTACTTTTGGTGAATCACACGGTGAAGCATTAGGATGTATAGTTGATGGAACTCCACCAGGTCTGAAATTGTCTTGTGAAGATCTACAATATGATTTAAATCGCAGACGTCCTGGTGTTTCTCGTTATACTACACCACGATATGAATTAGATAAAGTTCATATACTTTCTGGAATATTTAATGGAATTACAACTGGTACTAGTATAGGATTAATTATTAATAATAGCGATCAACGTTCTAAAGACTATAGTGATATAAAAAACTTATTTAGACCAGGACATGCTGATTATACTTATGAAAAAAAATACGGCATAAGAGATTATCGTGGAGGAGGAAGATCTTCTGCTCGTGAAACCGCTATGCGAGTCGCAGCAGGAGCAATTGCAAAAAAATATCTTCAACAAAAACATGGTATAACCATACGTGCATATTTATCAGCTATGGGTGATATAAATTGTTCACTGAAATCTTGGGAAGAAGTAGAAAAAAATGATTTTTTTTGTTCTGATTTTGAAAAAATACCAGAACTGGAGAAATTAATTAAACATTTAAAAAAAACAGGTGATTCTGTTGGAGCTCAAGTTACAATTATTGCTGAAAATATTCCTATAGGACTTGGAGAACCAGTTTTTGATCGTCTTGATGCTGACTTAGCACATGCGTTGATTAGTATTAATGCTGCAAAGGGAATAGAAATTGGAGATGGTTTTTTAGTTGTAAATCAAAAAGGAAGTGAACATCGTGATGAAATGACAACACAAGGTTTTTCCAGTAATCATTCTGGAGGTATTTTAGGCGGTATTAGTAACGGACAAAATATTATTTTAAAAGTAGCATTCAAGCCTACATCTAGTATTAGAAAAATAGGTAATACAATAAATACAAACAATGAACAAGTAAAAATAACTATTAAAGGCAGACATGATCCATGTGTAGGTATTCGTGCGGTGCCAATAACTGAAGCAATGGTCGCAATTGTTTTAATGGATCATTTATTACGTTTCAGAGCTCAATGTGGTAAATAATAAATTTTTTAAAAAATAACTTGTTATTAAATAATAGAGCTACTAAATTATGTTTATTTTAGTAGCTTGTTTTATTAAACATTTATAATTTATATTTATATAATATCATTTAAATAATTTATAACAATACTATGATGTTTGTGACATTGAAATTTAAAAAATACTTTTTCAATTATACCGACAACATTTATTAAAAAACTAGTTCGATGAAGACCATAGTATTGTTTTCCCATAAAATATTTTTCACCCCAAATACCAAATTTCTTACTAACAAGGTATTCTTGATCAGATAATAAATTAAAATTTAGCATTTTTTTATTTCTAAAAGATAACAATTTATCAATAGGATCAGGACTAATTGCTAAAATTTCTATATTTTTACTCTTAAAAAATTCTATATTATCTCGTATGTTACAAGCTTGTATTATACAACCTGAAGTCATAGCTTTAGGATAAAAATAAAGTAATACTTTTCTACCTAAAAAATCTGATAATTGTATTAGTTTTTTATTATGATTAGGTAAAATAAACTGTGGAGCAATAGTTCCAGATTTAAGTATGTTCATTGTATAATACATTCCTTATATAATGAAAACAATAAATATTAAAATAATATATTCTTGTTTTGTATCAAAATCATTTTAAAAAAATTAATTATATTTTTAAAATATTATATTTATTATCTATATACTTTATTTTAGATATATCTCAAACAGACCGTAACGTGTTGTTTTATAAAGGAGGACAGCTAATGTTCACAGGAAGTATTGTTGCACTAATTACACCCATGGATGAAAAAGGTCAAATTTGTCGTGCTAGTTTAAAAAAGTTAGTTGATTATCATGTATTTAATAACACTAAAGCTATTGTTTCTATTGGAACCACTGGAGAATCTGCAACACTAAGTCAAGAAGAACATATAAACATTGTTATGCTTACTTTAGAATTAGCAGATAATCGTATTCCAATCATTGCAGGAACAGGAGCTAATGCTACAACAGAAGCTATATCTTTAACTAAAAGATTTGAAAAATCTGGTATTTCTGCTTGTTTAACTGTCACACCGTATTATAACAGACCAACACAAGAAGGATTATATCAACATTTTAAAGCAATTTCAGAAAATACTGATTTACCACAAATTCTATATAATGTACCTAGTCGTACTGGATGTGATTTACTACCAGAAACAGTTGCTAGGTTATCTAATTTAAGTAATATAATAGGCATTAAGGAAGCAACAGGTGATTTATCAAGAATTAATAAAATTAAAGAATTAGTCGAAAACGATTTTTTGTTAATTAGTGGAGATGATACAACCGCTTTAGACTTTATACAATTAGGAGGTCAAGGTGTTATATCAGTTACAGCTAATATTGCAGCAAAGGAAATGGTGCAAATTTGTTCATATGCACTAAAGGGAGATTTCGTAAACGCAAGATCTATAAATAAACGTTTAATATTATTACACGAAGCACTATTTATAGAACCTAATCCTATCCCAATAAAATGGTTAGCTAAAAAAATAGGATTAATAAAATACGATACACTTCGTTTACCAATGACTTCTGCTTCAAATTATACGCAATTAAAACTTGAAAAAGCAATTCAACATGCTAATATTACAAAATATTAAAAAAAATAAAATATTTTTCAAAATTATAATTATATTTCAATTTTTAAATTTATTTTTAATGACATCTTGTACATTAAAAGATTTAGAAAAAGATAATAATCTTTTTTTCAATGAAAGTAAAAAGCAATTAAAAACATTATTAGTTCCAAAAGGAATTACGATTCCTGAAAAAAATAAAGAATACAATATTCCCTATACAGATAAAGATCTAGAAAAAGAAAATTACGATATATTTCCTCCTATATAAAATATTTTTTGAATTAAACTTTAATCACGTAGTAATTGGTGCAGATTATCTTTATGATACTCTGCATCACTGTATAAAAAACTTAAAGATAATATTTTTTAAATACAACTTAAACAAATTAAGTAAATAATTCTATCATAATATTTTCATACATACGGCTTAATAACTGTAAATCACATATTTTTACACATTCATTAACTTTATGAATAGTATTGTTAGTCAATCCTAATTCTACTATTTCAGAACCCATTAATGCAATAAACCTTCCGTCAGAAGTTCCTCCGGAAGTAGATAAAATAGGAGCTTTTTTATTAAAATGCATAATGGATTTTATTACAGTATCTACTAAAATACCCTTTTTAGTAAAAAAGGGTTGACCTGAAAGAAACCATTTTATGGTATAATTAATATTATTTTTATTAAGAATATCTGTAATTTTTTCTTTAATTTCTAAATCAGAAATTTCTGTACTAAAACGAATATTAAATTGAACAAATAAAGTCCCTGGAATAATATTGTTAGTACCATCACCTGCATGAATATTTGCAATATTTATAATAGTAGGTGAAAAAAAATTATTTCCATTATCTAATTTTACTGATAATATTTTTAAAATAATAGGTAATCCTTTATGTATTGGATTATCAGCTAAATCAGGATAAGCAATATGTCCTTGTATCCCATAAATAGTTAAATTTGCTGTAATTGAACCACGTCGACCATTTTTTATAACATCACCTACTATAAAAGTACTAGATGGTTCACCTACGATACAATAATCAATCATATCATTTCTAGAAGTTAAATATTCTACTACCTTAATAGTACCGTTACTTGCATGAGATTCTTCATCTGAAGTAATAAGAAAAGACAAACGTCCTGTATGATTTGGAAACTTATTTATAAATCTTTCAGTAGCAATTATCATCGAAGATAATGCACCTTTCATATCTGAAGATCCCCTTCCAAATAAAACACCATTTTTAATAATTGGATCAAAGGGATTACTATGCCAATCTTTTTCTTCTCCTGGTGAGACTACATCTGTATGACCTGCAAATGTTAAAGTTTTTCCTGATCCTCTAAAAGCCCAAAAATTTTTTGTATCTTTAATATTAATAACTTTAATTTGAAATCCAATTTTGCGTAAACGCTTTATAATAATATCTTGACAACCTAAATCTTGAGGGCTGAGAGATGGAATACGAATTAATCTTTGTGCTAATTTAGTGATTGGACAAATCATATCTTTTCCTAAATTAATTTTTAATTTATTGTGAAATTCATTTTTAAGCTTAAAAATATATGGGGCAATAATCAAGCCCCATAATGATTAAATAATGATTAAGTAAAAATTAAGATTGTAATAAAATTAGTGATTGATGTACTATATTATCTACGGTAAAACCAAATTTTTTAAATAATTCTTCTGCAGGACCAGATTCACCAAAAGTTTTCATGCCAATAATTAAACCATTGATTCCCACATATTTATACCAAAAATCTTCTATACTAGCTTCTACAGCAATTCTTTTAGTAACATAAGAGGGTAATATAGATTCTTTGTATATATTGTCTTGTCTATCAAAAACATTAGTAGAAGGCATTGAAACGACACGTACAGAATATCCTAAAGAAGTAATTTTTTTTGCTGCAAGTAAAGTAATATGTATTTCTGAACCTGTTGATATTAAAATTAAATCAAGTAATTCTTTAGAATCATATAATACATATGCTCCACAAGAAATATTTTTTAATTGTTTAGAATTTCTGTTAGATTGAAATAATATTTGACGTGATAAGATAATTGCTGTTGGTCCTGATCTTTTTTCGATAGCATTTTTCCAAGCTATTGCAGTTTCTACTTGGTCGCTAGGTCTCCACACATCAATATTCGGAGTCATGCGTAAATTTGCTAACTGTTCTATTGGTTGATGTGTAGGACCATCTTCACCTAAACCAATAGAATCATGAGTATATACAAAAATATGTTTTGTATTCATTAAAGCAGCCATACGAATGGCATTGCGTGCATATTCGAAAAAAATTAAAAAAGTAGCAGTATATGGAATGAAACCACCATGATGAGATATACCGTTAGCAATAGCTGTCATTCCAAATTCGCGAACTCCGTAATGAATATAATTACCAGATAAATTTTTTAAAACAGAACGAGAACCAGACCATATAGTTAAATTACTAGGTGATAAATCTGCTGATCCACCAATCATTTCTGGCAATATTTTTCCAAATTCTTCTAATGTATTTTGTGAAGCTTGTCGACTAGCAATGTTTTTTTTGTCTTTTTGCAAAGAAAAAATATAACTCTTAGTTTTTTTATGCCAATCATCAGGCAATTTATTATTGACTCGTCTTAAATATTCTATTGCTAAAATAGGATAATCATTTTTATACAAAGAAAATTTTTTATTCCATTCATTTTCAAAATCAGAACCTTTTTTTGTACAATTCCATTTTTTATAAATTTTATTAGGTATTTCAAAAGGAGGATAGTTCCAATTTAATTTTTCTCTTGTTAAGAAAATTTCTTTTTCTCCTAAAGGAGCTCCATGTGATTCTTCTGTACCTGATTTATTTGGAGATCCGAAACCGATAATTGTAGTACAAATAATAATTGAAGGTTTATTTTTTATTAATTTTGCTTCTTTTATACTTTTTTTTATAGATTCTGAATCATGACCATTTACGTTATCAATTACATGCCAGTTATAAGATTCAAAACGTTTTACTGTATCATCTGTAAACCAATTAGACACTTTACCATCTATAGAAATACCATTTTTATCATAAAAAACAATTAACTTACCGAGCTTTAAAGTTCCTGCTAAAGAGCAAACCTCATGAGAAATACCTTCCATTAAACAACCATCACCCACAAAAACCCAAGTATAATGATCAACTATATCATAGTTTGGTCGATTAAAATAAGAACTTAAGTTTCTCTCTGCAATAGCCATACCAACGGCATTAGCTAAACCTTGTCCTAGTGGACCAGTTGTTATTTCAACACCAGGTGTTTCACCTATTTCAGGATGTCCTGGAGTTTTTGAATTAAGTTGTCTAAAATTCTTTAGTTCTTCTATTGATAATTTATATCCTGTAAGATGCAAAAGACTATACAATAGCATTGAACCATGTCCATTGGAGAGTATAAAACGATCACGATCATTCCAATTAGGATTTTCCGGATTGTGTTTTAAAAAATCTCTCCATAAGACTTCAGCAATGTCTGCCATTCCCATAGGCATTCCGGGATGTCCTGATTGTGCTTTTTGAACAGCATCTACACTGAGCATACGAATTGCATTAGCTAATTCTCTTCGTGAACACATACATTTTCCTTAAACATACAAAATAAATTTTAATACTTCTTATTTTGAATAAGATTACATTTTTTTAGAAAGTATTTTTTCTAAAAGTAATTGATCTCTTCCAAAATTTCGTATACCTTCAGATAATTTTTCTACTGCCATAGCATCTTGGTTATGTTCCCATCTAAATTCTTCTTCAGAAAGAGCTTTAGGTTTAGCTAAAAAAACATTATTTGGAATAAGATTTCTTTTTAATTTTTCATTATTAGATTCTAATTCTTTTAATAAAATAGGTGAAATAGTTAATCGATCACATCCAGATAAATATAATATTTGTTGAATATTACGGAAACTAGCACCCATAATTATAGTTTTGTAATTATGTTTTTTATAATAATCATATATTTTACAAACTGATATAACACCAGGATCTTTTTCTTTAGAAGACTTTGATATTAATTTTTGAGAAACATACCAATCATAAATACGTCCAACGAAAGGAGAAATTAAAAATACGTTTGATTCTGCACAAGCACGTGCTTGTGCAAAAGAAAATAAAAGCGTTAAATTACAAAGGACATTTTCTTTTTTAAGTTCTTCGGCGGCTTTGATACATTCCCATGTAGCTGCTAATTTGATTAAAACTCTATTCCTCATGATTCCTTGTTCTTCATATAAATCAATTATTTTTTTTGCTTTTAAAATGCATTTTTCTGTACTAAAAGATAAACGAGCATCAACTTCACTAGAAACATAACCAGGTATATATTTTAAAATTTCTACTCCAAGATCAACTAATATTTTATCACTTGCATGAATTATTTTATCTTTATATGAACCTCCTTTTTTTTTACCATATTGTATTGCTTGATCAATAAAAAATTGATTATTGTTTGAACTTATCGCTTGAAGTATTAGAGATGGATTAGTAGTTGCATCTTCTGGTTTGTATTTACATATAGATTTTATATCACTAGTATCTGCAACAACAGTTGTAAATTCTTTTAATGCACTTAATTGATTCATGTTTTTATTCTCTATTTTGATAACTATAAAAAATTTAAATTTTAATATATTTAAATCATATATTAAAAATATATATTTTATTCAATAGTAACTAATAATTAATTATTAATAAGAAAAAAATCATTTTAATACTGTAAATATTAAAATGATTTTCTTATTTAAAAATATTTAAAAAAATATTTATTCATTTGAAAAAACACTTTTTATTCTCATTTATATAAACACAAAAAAAATTTTTTATAAATTATTAAACATGAAAAAAATTAATATTTTTTTACTATTAATGACACGTTCGTACCGCCGAAACCGAAACTATTTGACATTGCTGTATTGATTTCTATGTCAATAGTTTTTTGAATAATATTCATATTTTTTGCGTACGGTTCTATTTCTTTAATATTAATTGTTGGAGCTATAAAATTGTATTTAAACATTAGTAATATATAAATAATTTCATGAACTCCTGATGCACCTAATGCATGACCAGTTATTGATTTTGTTGCTGAAATCATTGGCATTTTCTTATTTAAAAAAACTTCTTTAATTGCTTTTAACTCTATTAAATCACCTTTTCTAGTAGAAGTTCCATGTACATTTAGATAATCAATAGATATATTTTTTTCTTTTTGAGCTAAATTCATACAACGAATAGCTCCTTTTCCTGACGGCAAAACCATGTTTTTACCATCAGAAGTAGCAGCATATCCAATAATTTCGGCATAAATATTAGCAGAACGAGATAAAGCAAAGTTTAATTCTTCAATAACTAAAATTCCTGCACCACCTGAAATCACAAAACCATCACGATTGAGGTCGTAAACACGGGATGCCACTTTGGGATTATTATTAAACTTGGATGATAACACTTTCATCATATCAAATTCACGAGCTAGCTCTATACTAATTTCGTCAGCTCCACCTGCAAAAACAAGATCTTGACTTCCAGATTTAATTAATTCAAATGCATTTCCAATACAATGTGCAGAAGTAGAACATGCTGAACTAATAGAGTAACTTACTCCATAAATTTTAAATAAGGTAGATAAGCAAGATGATATTCCAGAAGGCATTGTTTTAATTGCAAGATAAGGACTAATAGGATTTACACTATCTGGAATTTTCATAGAACTCATAATATTATGCGTATAATATTTTGGAAAACTACATCCTGAACCAGCGATTAATCCTACACGAGGATTTTTTTGATACTGTTCAGTTGTTATTTTGGCATCTTTAATAGCTTCTATCATAGATATAAAAGAATATTTAGAAGCATCATTCATAAAACGAGATGCTTTTTTTTTTATTATATTTTTCTCCTTTAGTTTAACATTACCCCAAATTTGACTACGCATGCCTAATTTTTTCATATCTTCTGAAAAAACAACACCAGAATTTCCATTATACAATGAATTAAACACTTCGTTTTCATTATCACCAATACTAGAAACAATACCAAAACCTGTAATTACTACTCGTTTCACTATTAATCCTTACACTAAAAAAAACAATTATGTATATAATTTAAATTTTTACATAAAAAAATATCACTTGCATAAAAAATATTATAAATATATTAAATATAATTCTTATTCTTAAGTAAAATTTTAATTCTCATCACTCATATAAAAATTTTTATGGATAAAAACATGAATCAACTAGAAACTGGTATTCTTTATATTGTACCAACACCAATTGGTAATTTATTAGATATAACTTATAGAGCATTAGAAATTTTAAAAAATGTCGATTTAATTGCTGCTGAAAATATTAGACATACTAATATTTTACTACAAAATTTTAATATTAAAAACCATCTAATATTAATGAACAAAGATAATGAAAAAAAACAAAGTGATAATTTGATTCAAAAATTAAAAAGAGGGGAAAAAATTGCTTTAGTTTCTAATGCAGGAACACCAATTATTAATGATCCTGGTAATATTTTGATACAAAAATGTTATTTTTTTAACATTAAAATCATTCCTCTTCCAGGGCCTTGTGCAGCTATTACCGCATTAAGTGCTTCTGGCATAAATAATAACCGTTTTTGCTATGAGGGTTTTTTACCTTCCAAAAAAAAAACAAGGTGCAATTTATTATTTTCTTTAAAAGAAGAAACACGTACAATGATTTTTTATGAGTCAAAATATAGAATACTTCAAAGTATAGAAGATATAATAGAACAAATAGGTAAAAATAGACATATAGTAATTGCTAGAGAGATTACAAAAAAATGGGAATCTATATACGGAGCAAACGCCATTTTAATTCTTGAATGGCTTAAACAAGACAAATATCGTTATAAAGGAGAAATGGTAATTATTGTTGAAGGTTTTAAAAAATCTAAAAAAAATAATTTATCAAAAAAAATATTAGATACTTTTTTAATATTAAGAAATTTTTTATCATTAAAACAATCTGTTTTAATTACTTCTAAAATACATCAAATCAGTAAAAATAATTTATATCAACATGTAATTAAAAAGAAATGTGACAAAACAATTTAAATAATATATCATTTTATATCGAAGTTGACCAAACAGTCGCTGTTTAGTTTTATTAAAAATTAAAAAGAGGAAAGTCCGGGCTCCACAGAGCAGGGTGCCAGGTAACACCTGGAAAGCGTAAGCTTATGACTAGTGCAACAGAAAAAAAACCACCTATTTTTTTATACTTTTAATAAAAATATGGCCAGGGTGAAAAGGTGTGGTAAGAGCACACCGCATAATTGGTAACAATTTATGGCATGGTAAACTCCACCCGGAGCAAAGCTAAATATAGGGTATTTTTTGTATTGCTCGTACTATACAAACCTGGGTAGGCTGCTTGAATTAATAAGTGATTATTAATCTAGATGAATGACTGTTAAAACAGAACCCGGCTTACAGGTCAACTTCACTAATTAAATTTTAATTTAATATAATAAAAATCTTTTTTTCTATAAAGGTAATAAATTTATTACCTTTAATAAATTTATTTAAATATAAAAAATAAGATTTTTTAATTACCAGAAATTTGCATTTCAGATAAAAATACTGAACCCGATTGAATATTATTTCGTACATCGACATCATTGCTGATACCTATAATATTATTCCACATATCTCTTAAATTTCCAGATATAGTGATTTCATTTACTGGATATGCAATTTCTCCTTTTTCAATATAAAAACCTACTGCCCCACGTGAATAATTTCCACTTACAATATCAACCCCTTGTCCCATCAACTCAGTTACTAACACACCTTGATCTATTTTTTTTAGTAATTCTTTAAAAGAAATATTATTATATTGTACTATCCAATTAAAAATTCCACCAGAATTTCCTGTACTTTTCAATCCGAGTTTTCGAGCATTATAGGTATTTAATAACCAAGTTTGCAATATTCCATCTTGAATAATATATTTACTTTGTGTAGATACACCTTCACTATCAAAAGGTTTACTACCTAATCCTTTCATTAAATGAGGTTTTTCTTCAATATTAAACCATTTAGGAAAAATTCTTTTCTTTAAATCATAGAGTAAAAATGTAGATTTCTGATAAACATTATCACCATTAATAGCACTGACAAGATGAGAGAAAAAAATATGAGCTATTTCTGCTGCAAAAATTACTGCAGATTTTTTACTTTGTATCTTTCGTGATCCTAATCGAGATATCGCACGTGCGGAAGTTTTTTTACCAAGTATTTCTGGTTTTTCTAGTTCGTCTATTTTTCTAGCAACAGAATAATCAAAATCTCTTTGCATAGAATTTTTATCTTGAGCAATCATACAATTATAGGTTGAATAACGAGTAGATTTATATTTTTCCAACATTCCTAAACTGTTTCCAAAAACATTTATTGTAATATGACTGTTAAAAAAACTTCCTTCACTATTAACAATTCTTTTATCAAATTTAAAAGCTTCTTTTTCAGAAAAGGTAACAAATTTAATTGTGTTTTCTATATTTAGTTCGCTTGGATGGAATAAATCAAGATTTATAGCTCGAACACATAATAATGTTGCATCTGGTAATCCTGAAAAAAAATCAGAAGAAGAATATTTTGAAATATTAATAGCTATTTCTAGCATATTTTTAATACTATTTAAACTAAAATCTTTAGAAGATACACAACCTTTAGAAAACTTATTATAAACAGTAATAAATAATGCACCATCTCTATTAAATTCAACATTTTCAACAATACCATTTCTAACATTAATGCTCATTCCTATTGTTTTTTTTACAAACACTTCAATAGAAGTCGTTTTATTTTGAGCAAATTGTAAAGTTTTCTTTACTGTATCTAAAAGAAGTTTTTCTTCTTTTTCTATTTCTTTTATTAAGTACATTCATAAACCCTTTAAAATATGTTTTTATATAATTAATATTATATAAAAATTTAATTAAAATTAAAATAAATTACTTTAAATAAAATATAGATATAATTATTCTTGAATGTTAATATTTATTAAAAATAATACTTTTATGTTCTTTATAGAACATTATAAAAAAATAAATCAATAAGATATCCAATAATATTTTGTAAGGAAAAAAATGAATTTTAATAAAATTGTTGCTGGTGATAATATACCTAATGACATATACGTTATAATAGAAATTCCTTCGAATTCTTCTCCTATTAAATATGAAATAAATAAAGAATCAGGAGTACTATTCGTAGATCGTTTTATATCTACACCAATGTTTTATCCCTGTAATTATGGTTATATTAATCAAACCTTATCTTTAGATGGTGATCCTTTAGATGTATTAGTACCTTCGTATTACCCAATACAATCTAACTGTGTTATTCATTGTAAACCTATAGGAATATTAAAAATGCGAGATGAATCAGGAAATGATGATAAAATAATCGCAGTTCCACTCAGTAAAATTTGTAAAGAATATGAAAATATAAATAATATATCAGATATATCAAAATTATTAAAAAATCAAATTGCTCATTTTTTTCAACATTACAAAAAATTAGAAGAAGAAAAATGGGTAAAAATTATAAGATGGGGAAATAATGAAGATGCAAAATCAGAAATTATTGCTTCGTATAATCGTGCTCAAAAATTAATCTAATATATTATATTCAAAATGATTTATCATTTTAATAAATTAAAAACAAAAGTTTTTTTCATTAATTTTAAAATAAAATAAACCAAATTTTATATATCCGATTAAATCATACTTTGAAAGTAAATAATGTAAATTTAAATGAGAAGAGAATTTTATCTTTATTTTTGGAAAAATAGCTATTGCTATTTTTTCACTCTTAAATAAGAGATTCCATTCTATACTATCTATACTAGTAGATTTTTTAGACGGTGTATTTAATGTAAATAATATATCAGCTTTTTTTATTATGATTGATTGATTAATTTTCAATGTATCTACTTTCCCTAAAAAATAAGGAAAAAGAAAACTTATATAGTTTAATATATTATCACTTTTGATGGAAATATCTTGAAAAAAAATATTAGCTGATACTTTAGGACAATATAAAGTGCCAGAAAATACTATGTTACTTTTAAATATACCTTTTGCTTTTTTAAAACTTCTAGTTAAAAAATTAACAAAAGAAACAGGAAAATCAGAAATAAAAAATTCACCTTCTATGTTTTTTTTATTGTAAATATCCATAATATTTAAATAACCAGATATATTTTCTTTTTCTGTTGAATTTATTAGTTTTTTCAATATCCATTGGCTTTTAAAATTATTTTTTTTGAAATTAACGGATAAATTAATACAGTTTATATCTTCAGAAAATATTTGTTCTTTTGTTTTTCTTTTTAAGTTTATATCATTAGCTGTTAAAAATATCTTTGCATTAGTGATATTTTTTCCAAAAACCCATTTTAATTGTGTGTTAATAGAAAGTTTAGCTTTAAAATTTGTAAAAGATTTATTAAAAAAACTAGATACAGATGTTTTTGTCTCAAATAAAATAGATGAAAAAAAAGTTTGTTTTTGCAAGTTCTTTTTAAAAAAATTATCTTTTTTAAAATTTAAATCATAATAAAAAAACAGAGAATTTTTTTTATCAATTATTGTTCCTAAACAAGTTTCAATATTTATCTTTTTAAAAAATCCGCGCCAATTTCCTGTTTTATTATCATAAATACCATTAACTATTAAATTTAAAGATAATATATTACTTTTTAATAAAAGAAACAGTTTTTGCTGTTTGTTATTAAAAATAGATTTAAAATATAAAGAATCAATATGAAAATTAGAAAAATACATTTTTTTTACATCTAATAATATTTTCCCTAAAAACTTATCTTTAATATTTATATTAGTAAATGTTTTAAACGATTTTAAATAGAAATTATCGATGCTTATGTTTCTTCCAAATGTTTTACTTGTCATCATAATAGGAAACATATAATGACCATGTATATTAGATTTAAATTTAATTATACCTTTTAAATCAGATAAAAAATAATCTAGATTATCAGCATAAACAGAAGAATTAATATTAAATGTTTTACCTAATGAACCTTTCAGATATAATTTATTTCTTCCTAAAAAAAACTTTATTTCAGGAATATCTAGAACATTAAAATTTCTATAACCAAAAGAACCTAAAATAGATAATTTTTTTTTCATTATATTACCATTTAAATTAATTTTAGAAAAATACATATTATGTATATTATTGTCAGATATACCTAGTACATTTGTTTTTCCAATTAACTCTAATATATGTTGATTATATATAATATTGTTTATTAAATTATTTTTTTCATATTTAAAAATTGTTTTTTTAATTGGAAAAAATTTAATATTTTTTATAACTACATTAGTTAAACTACCTTTTACATCAATTTTGACAAAAATTGATGGCATGTTTTTTATCTTAAAAATATTTTCTATAAACAAGGAATAGTTATTTATATTTCCTTCTAACACTAAATTAAAATTTTTCAAATTTAATAAAGAATCTTTTTTTAAAGAAAAAAGTAAACATTTACTTTTTAAATTTAAATAAAATGAATCATCAAAATTATCTAAAAACATTGTACCCGTAATATTCATTTTGTATAGATCATTATATTGTAAATTAAATTTAATTTTTTTATCTAAATGAGCTTTAAATACAATACTAAAAACTCTATTATGAAATCTTGGGGCTAATATTTTATTATGTATAATACATGAAATGATATGATTATTATAAAATATAATTTTTCCATCAGATTTGATTTTTAAAAAATCAGAATTTTCTATAATATTTTTTATTTTTAAAATATTATTTTTTAGTTTAGCTTTTAATTTTATTTCAAAACAATCAGCATTATTATAATTTATAAAATTTATTTTTTTACAATGTAAAGAAATTAAATTAATGTTTAATGGAATAAAAACTTTTTTTTCACTTGAAGAAAAAGATAAAAAATTATGTATTTTTGTTGTATTAAAAAAATTTTTTAGAGTAATTAAATAATTTTTTTCAAACTTTTTTTTTAAATTAATATTATTTGATAATGCTACTGTAATATTATCAATATAACTAGGAAATATAGTAATATTATTATTTGAAAATTCTATACCAGTTAAAACATTTGATAAAAACATAACTTCTTTAGAAGTTTTAAATAAAATTTTATCTATATGTATATTTTTAAAGATTATAGGATATTTAATATATTTATTTTTTTCAAAAAAATTATCACAATTTTCTTTTTTTAAGAAATGACTATCCTCATTTTTTTTAAATGAAATTGTTAAATTTTTTGTTTCAATATCTTTAATGATTGTAGCACTTTTAAATAAAGATTTAATATCTAATATTACATGTATGCTATTAGCTTCAATAGAAGATTCAAAAGTGTTATAACTAATATTTTTTAATGTAAAATTACGCCAATTTCCAGATATTTCTTCTACTTTAATTCCTAAAAAAAAACGATTAGTTAAATTAAAAATCCATTTAAATCCTATACTACTTTCTATAAAAAATAAAAAAACAACAAATAAAACAGAAAAAAAAACTAAAAATCTAGATAAGTATTTATGATATAGACTCATAAAAAATTGTCCTGATTAATATCAACTTACAAATATCAAAATTTAAAAAATTAAATTTTAATTTTAAAAATTATTTTAAATTATTAAAAAATTATAAATACAAAAATTTTTTTAACATAAATATAAAAAATATTATATATTTTTTATATTTATTAATGAATATTAAACAACTATTATAGTTTTTTATAATATGTTAAGATATTTTTTTAAGATAAATATGCATACTATAATCTTCATCAAAAAATATTAATTTTTTAATTAAAGAGAAAAATATGTCACGTATATGTCAAATCACTGGTAAAAAAAGAATGATTGGTAATAATCGATCTCATGCTATGAATGCAACTAAAAGAAAATTTTTAATAAATATTCAATACCATCGATTTTGGATTGCTGATGAAAAAAGATTTATTAAATTACGTATTTCAGCTAATGGCATGCGTTATATCAATAAGAAAGGAATTGAAACTATATTAAAAGAAATAAAGGACAAATAAATGGCTAAAAAAACTCGTGAAAAAATTAAGATGATTTCATCAGCAGGAACTGGCCACTATTACACCACAACTAAAAATAAAAGAAATACACCAGATAAGTTAAAATTCAAAAAATACGATCCTGTAATTCGCAAACATGTTTTATATAATGAAGGAAAAATTAAATAAACTCTGTTTTAATAGATAATTGTTACATAAATATTAAAGTATAATTTTTTATAAAAATTATACTTTAATTATATTTTTTTATATATCTTAAAAAAGATAATCTCATAAATTTACTAAAAAAATCATATTATATATTTAAGAAAATATGAGATATGAAAAATATTAACTCATGTAATACTTTTTCAAAATAAGGAAATGTAATAGATATTAAAAAATACAATGAAAACATTCCAACTAATAAATTTAGCGGAAAACCAATTGAAAAAAGAGATATTTGAGGAGATAAACGATTTAAAATACTCATTATAAAACTCAGCATTAATAAAATAATTATAATCGGTAAAATAAATAAAACACTGTTTAAAAAAACATGACCAAAAAATTGTAATAAAGTAAAAAAAATAGTTGAATTCAAAACATAATTATCAACAGGCATGCTATAAAAACTATCAATTAACATTGAAATTAAATAAAGATGAGTATTCAAAACCAAAAAAAACAAAAATATTAAAATATTTAATAAACGAGATATTACAGTAGTTCCAATATAACTACTTTTATTAAAAAAGGTTGCAAATGATAAACCCATTTGCAAACCTATTATTTCTCCAGCTAAATTAGCTGTAACAAATAATAATTGTGCAATAAAACCTAAAACAATACCAATTAATATTTGTTGAAACAAGAGTAAAAATCCAAAATATGAAAACAATATAGTCTGTACTTCAGGCAAAAAAGGAGATACTAAAAAACTTATCATAACAGCTAGAATAATTTTACTTTTCTTACTCACAAGCTTATCATTAAACACAGGTGCTATAGAAAAAAAAGATAAAATTCGCACCATAGGCCAAAAAAAATTACTAATAAATGTCATCAATTGAAAATCGTTAAACGTTAACATTATTTCATAATCAATGGTATATTATTAAATAAATTATGCATATAATCTAGCATAACACCCAACATCCAAGGACCGAGTATTACTATTACTCCTAAAACAGAAATAATCTTAGGAATAAAAGATAAAGTTTGTTCATTAACTTGTGTAGCTGCTTGTAATACGCTGATAATTAAACCACTAATTAACGCTGCTAATAACAATGGTGATGCAAGAATTAATGTAATTTTCATAGCATCATGAAAAAGTTCTATTACATATTCAGATGTCATAAACATCTCCAATTTTGGAAAATTCATTTAAAATTTTTTTTCAAATATATAAAAATATTTAAGAAAATATTATATATATTATGTATTAAAACTTTGTGCTAATGAAGAAATTAATAATTGCCATCCATCTACTAATACAAATAACATTAATTTAAAAGGCAAAGAAATTGTTGAAGGTGGAACCATCATCATACCAAGAGCCATTAATACAGTTGCCACAACCAAATCAATAATTAAAAATGGTATAAAAATAGTGAATCCGATTTGAAAAGCGGTTTTAAGTTCACTAGTAATAAATGACGGTAATAAAATTCTCATCGGTATTTCGTCTTTATTTTTATAAGAAGAAATATGTGCTAATTTAGAAAATAATTCTAAATCAGGTATTCGTATTTGATTTAACATAAATTTCTTTAAAGGAATAGAACCTTTTGTAATTGCATCTTCCATACTAATTTTTTCTTCGCTAAACGGTACGTAAGCTTCTTGATAAATTTTATCAAAGGTTGGAGACATGATAAAAAAAGTCAAAAAAAGAGCTAAACCAATCAATATTTGATTAGGTGGAGCATATGGTGTACCTAATGCATTTCGTAATAAACCAAACACAATAACAATTCTTGTAAAACTAGTCATCATTAAAAGAAATGCAGGAAGAAAAGTCAATGATGTTAAAAATACTAACGTCTGTACTGGAACAGACCATGTTTGTCCTCCATCATCTAAAAGATGACTGGTTAATCCAGGAATTTCTGCACGAACATTTGGACAAATTAACAAAAAAAATAAAAATGGAATAATTCGATAAAACATTTTTTTTTTCCAGGATTTTTTAAAAAAATTTTTTAAAGAACGATAAAAAATATTCGTTTTCAAAAAAGCACTATTGTCTATTTTTTTTTTTATTCTATCTGTCTTTAAAATAGATGAGATAGTATGTAAATGAGTAATATGTTTAGATGTAACACCTAATACTAAATTTACTTCTTCTATCTGCACAATAACAATAGATTCATGTGGTCCAACAGACAATCTATCTATAATTTTCATACAAGATATTATGTTATTAACTTTGAAATAAGATATTTTTTTTAAAATCCAACTGAAAATTAATATTAATAATATTATTTGAGATAGTGAACTTGTTATTTGAAAAAATTTTTCACTATTAAGTATCGGTTGAAAAGTGGTAGATATTAATTCAGAAGATACATTATTTTTCATAAAATCTTAAGTTTCAGATAAAACGTTTAAAGTTTTTAAAGAGTTTTTTATATTAGTAATACGCAAACCATATTTATTCTCTAATACTACAATTTCACCAGAAGCAATTAAATGACCATTTAAAAAAATATCTAAAGGTTCTTTTATTAACTTATCTAAAATTAACATACTTCCCTTTGAAAAACTAAGAAAATCTTTAATTTTTATTTTTGATTTTCCTAATTCTACTGTAATATTGATAGGCGTATTGAGTATAATATTTCTATTGTGTAATGATTTTTTAGAATCACTTAATAATGTATTTTTATCAGTTTTTTTTTGAGATGGTATGTTTTTATTAAAAACTTTATTTTCTGAATTTTTTTTTTCAGAATTTATTGATTGTTTATTATCAGAATTTTTTATGACATTACTCATCAAAGTATTCCTTATCTTTTTTAGATTCTAAATTATTAATAAATTCTTCTATAAAAATAATAGATTGTTCATTAAATCTTTTATATTTACCAAAAAATATAGGTTGATTTTCCAAAAATCCTATGATTTTATCAGGTTTATTAATTAAAAAAACGTCTCCTACTGATAAATTATAAATTTTATCATGGGGTATGGAAATATTATTTATTTTAAAAATAATCTCTAATTCAACGTTATATATATCTTCGAAAACAATATTATTAATAACATTGTTTTTTAAACATAAATTTTGATCATTATTAGTTGAAATTATTTTTTTTTCATTAATTTTTTTTATTATTGATAATGGAATTAAAAAACTAAAATATACTTCTATATCATCTATATAAAAATTAAAACAATTTATTAAAAACATTTCATTAGAATTAAAACAAGGTTTTTTCAAATCTAAAAAAATCTTTACATTGATGAACTTTATATCTAGAGAAAAAAATTTTTTAAAAACATTAGAAAAAGAACTAATGATCCAATTAGTTATTTTTTTATTAATTAATAATTCAGTAGATGTAATTGCATTGTGTCTATCAAAATTTTCTGTTAAATCACCATGACCTCCAAATAAAAGATCTATAATAACAGATAAAAAATTAGAAGAAAAAGTTAAAAAGAATTGATTTTTAAAAGGTAATACTTCTATGGAATTAAAAAAACTAATATTTGTTCTATTATAATTCGAAAGTGATTCTATTTTCATACTGTAAGAAAAAATTTTTACATTTTTTTTAACAAAATTAGAAAAATCTACTATGATTTTTTTTGAAAAATACTGATTAATATTTTCTAATATTTCAATTTCATCTTCTTTTAAAAAATTATTTAAATTGTTTTCTCTCTGATAAATCTTTTTGAACTTGTTATGTAAGTTATTACTTTTCCCCATTTACACACCTCAAAGGTAAAAGTTATTATAAGATAAAAAACTCGATATATTATTAAAAATACATGATTAAATATTTTTATTAGAAATAAATGCATTTTATATCAAATATATATATCAATTGAATTATTTTCTATATTTGTATTTTTTTTATGAAAATCAAATTTTTTTTGGAATTTATCTAAATCAAAAATATTTTTATAATTTTTTATATTTTTATTTTTTAATGCACCAAGAATATTAACTTTTCCTAATTTAATACCATTTTTTGCTAAAGAATGACGTAAAAAAGAAATATGATTATCTAAAAAAGTTCTTATTTCTTTATGATCAGAAATAAAATCTAATGTAGCTTTATCATTTTTCATGTTAATTTTAATATATATAGAACCTAAATTTTCTGGTTTTAAATAAATTTCTGCTTGATTATTTTTATTAGCAATAGATAAAAGTATTTTCTGACTAATTAGCTTTTTCCATTCAATGGAGTTTTTTGAATCATAAAAAAGAAATGGTTGTGTATTTGATTTTATGAGTTCTTTTGTATCAGTTTTTTGTAAAGAATTGATTTCATTTATTAAATTTTTGACTTTACTTGTATTAGCATAAAAAAACAAACTATGTTTATAATTTTTCAAATTCTGAGAAAAAATTAAAATTTTTTTATTTTTAGAATTTTTTTCATAATTTTCATTAATTTTAAGAATATTTTTTTCCTTTTGAATAGAATGATATTGGGTTTCTAATTCATGCAAATTTTTTGATATATTAAAATTATCTATTAATCCATGTATTTGAAATAATTTGTTTTTATCATAATTTATTGTTTCAGAAAATATTTTTTTTTTTGATATTTTATTTTTTTTTTGATTTATATCTATAATATCATGAATCATATTATTTAAATAATTTATACGATCTAATTTGTTTTTAACAATACACTTATCTAATTTTTTTTTTTGTATATTATCTTTTTTTATTATTTTTTTTATTTACCGAAAACCGATTCTTGTTTTTTTTTTTTTTTTTTGCTTCAATGAGAACACCACTATTATTTTTATTTTTAATAGTCGGCCGAGAATTGTGCAAAAACGACTCGTTTGGCATTTGTGGAAATGCATAATATTATAACATTTAAAGTGTAAACATTAAATTACGGTCAAAATCTGGTTGGCTTATTATATTTTATAAGAAATTATTCATGTTAGTCTGTTGACATTTAAATTTATTTTTTTATTCAATTTATTTTTATTATTTTACTATATGACGTAAGCTGTATATTCTTTTATGGAAATATCATACGCGAGACTGACAACTTGATAAAGATATATTATTATGTCCTCCAATTTGTAGGCAAGAAATACTTTGCATTATTATTTTACGAACATACAAAATAAAATGATCTTATGTAAATAGGAAAATAAAAACATTGAAAAAATTTAAAACTAATCAAAAGTTCAAATATTTAAATATCAGGTTGATTTGATTTGATTTTTTATATTTTTGATGTATTATACTTGTTCGGTGTTCCTATTATTATTTATGATTCCGAACGGAGCGAGAAATGCATTCGTATGACAAAGATGAGATTTTTTTGTTATGTTTGTCATCACGTTTTAAAGCAGAATATTTGGTACAGTCTTCTAACTTTTGATTTTGTGCTATTGTTGTGATACAAATAAAAAACCGTATTATGGACCTCTGATTTTCATCAAATATATATTTTAGCATTTTTATTTACAGTTTGCAATATACAATTTTAAAAATATTGAGACTTTCAAACTATTTATAGACATTTTGTTATCTTAAGTAGAGATTTTTCATTTTTATTTTTCAATAATGCAATTAAGTATGACGTCTTGGTTGAAAACGAAATCCATAATTGGATTTTATTAGCATTTTTAAATTTTATTCAAAATAATAAGTATAAAAAAAATTAATAAACGTAAATTAATTTATTGTGAATCCATTTTACAGCAACTTATTACATTTGTTTAAACACATTTTTGGGTCGGCCTACTGATAAATTAAAATTATGTTTTTCAACCGAAAAGTATATCAATAAAAATTGGTTCATAAGAGACCACACCTCATAATAATCTATTTAAAAATTAAAAGTCACTTAACTATGTAATTCAGTATTTACTGTGTGAACATTTTTTCAACTTTTCCACTTATCAGCAGTTAAATGATTGAGTCAATTAATTATAATTATTATATTAAAACATGAAACGTTTATACACACAATACTTAATTTTTTTGATGTTTTTTTAATTTATTATCTCTACGCGTCTTGTGTGTACCATTGTCGAACTTTCAAAGGAAAAAAGTAGTATGAGAGTCAATTTTAGTTATATTCCTACATACTATTGTTGAGCTATTATAGTGAATCCCAGAGCTAATAATAAAAAAAATAATAATTATTTATTATTAGAAGAAAATTGAATTGTATTAAATTGCATAATCGTAGGTATAGCTACAATTATACGACGAGTGGAGTTAAAATTGACAGTAAATTGTTTAAATATTTATGAAAATTAATGTCGGCAAGTTTTCTCAAAAATGTGTTTAGAAATTTGAAAATCATGATTATTTATAGTTTTTAAACTTTTCAATAATTGTAGAATTTAAGGATAATTTATAGTAAGTTCGTTTGTTTTGAGTGAGCCATTTCAGTCGCGGGCGTCGCATTTCGTCCAAGACTGAATGGCCTTCCCGCGCGAGCCACACATACTATGTTTTGTCACGCTCCTGCGTTCATGGATTCAGATTGAGTGCTTGACACTGGTCAGACGTGTTCGACTTGCCTGACCGTTAAATCCGTCACTGATCGTAAAGTACATAAAAAATATATATATCGTAAATAATGGAATATAATGAAAAGATTCACAACATATCCTGTTTGACTAAAAGTATGTAATTCGTTGTCGTAATAAATGAGGGATGAAATTCAAAAAAAAATAAATAAAATAGAATCTATAGTAGTTGGTCTTGTCTCAATGTTGCACAGGAGACGATATGTATACCGATTTTTTTCAGTTAGACAAGCACCTACAGAAAATCAGTAATGCGTATGTTGGTGCAGAATTATTATTGCTGATATAATATTATTATACCTACGCAAGTTAAACACTGCAGTCACTGCAGACGACCAGTTCAGACTTTCCGGTAGACCAGTTCCTGTTTGTGACTTACCGATCGAACGTCACTCTGAATGGGTATGAAAATGTGTAATCACATCATACACAATATATTATTACAGTGTGTATTTGATGTCTCACAATATAATATTAATGTGGATGCAGAAATAGGATACGTGTCCGTCGTCAGTCAGCTAAGCCACATGGAGAAATCAACTAACTTGTCTCGAGGAACGGGTAATAGTGGTTAAAGACTATATACATATAATGTTATACAATATTCAATAGGTACTTTATCATATTTACTTTTTTTTTTTCAAACGTCATTCATGCTGTCAATGGATATGCGGTAGAACGAACGAATGAATGAATGATGGCCGATGGGGTGAATTATTTTTTAGTGTAATCGCTGACACTATTGACCGGGTCATACCGCGCTGTACTGCAGTATCTACCAACCTTAAACCACAATTTTTCATTTTAATTCAACATTATACGCGATTGTATTTGATTAAATCACTCAAACTACTACACGTGTTCGACAGTACAACAATCATTAATATCATTATATTTTAAAATAATGGTTTAGTCTTTATGGTTTATCGAATATTGAATAATATATTGAAACAAATAATTACCTCCGATTTTCTCTATTATCTTTAATATTATCTTTAAGATCACTTAAAACACTGAACTTTAAAAGTTGATCTTTGTAAACTACAATATTTAGTAAATTATTAATTGCAAAATTAGTACAAATAATATTTTTATCATGTTTTTTTTCGTCTGTAGAAACATTATCAAATTCTATTTCTTTATTGATTAAAAACTTATTTAATTCATTAAAAATTGATTGAGATACTGGTAACTTACTATTAATATCAAAAATATTATTTTTTTCATGTAAATTAGAAGAAACATTTTTATATGGTAAAATATTATAAATAATTTTTAACATTAAAATAATTATCCTTTTTTTAAAAATTTTAATTGAAAATAATGATCATTCAAAATTTGTTCTTGTATTTTTTTTATTCTTAAAATTTTATTTTTATTTTTAATATTTAAATATTGCCAAACTTTTACTTTATTTTGATTTTTACGCCAATTTTTTAAATTTTCTTCTATAATTTTTTGGTTCTTTTCAATGATATTTTTATTATCTCTAATAATGATTTGTAAAATCGAAATAAAATCATTGTAATTTTTCCATTTAGTTATAGGAACTCCTAATATTATTTTTGTATGTATTTTTTTTATATATTCTTTTTTATAGTTATTCAACAATTCTAATTGTTGAATATCTTGTATTCTTTTTTCATATAAATTTTTAATTTTAATTGTTTCTTTTTTTAGTTTGACTTTTTCTATTTTTTCTAAAATAGAAAAAGTAACGTTTTTACATTTCATTAATATGATACATCCACAATATTTTTTTAATATCAAAATATTAAAGAAAGATTTCACTTAATTGCTTACAAGAAACAACATAGTCATATTGCTCTGATGTTTCTTGACGTAAAAATTTTTCTAATTTTGGCCAAAGTCTAATCGCATGATCTAAAACTAAATCATTTCCATGAATGTACGCACCTACATTTATTAAATCTCGATTTCTTTGATATGAAGAAATTAATTTTTTAAAATAAGAAGCATGATGATATTGTTCTGAATTAATAATATCTGGCATAACTCGACTAATAGAAGATTCAATATCAATTGCAGGATAGTGACTTAAATCAGCATAATAACGAGATAATATAATATGTCCATCTAATATAGAATGAGTAAGATATGACACTGGATCTTGTTGATCTTCATCTTCCATTAAAACTGTATAAAATGCAGTAATTGAACCTTTATTTTTATTAATATTTCCTGTACGTTCTAATAAATTCGGAATTTTTGAAAATACAGAAACTGGATAACCTTTAGAGACTGGTAGCTCTCCTAAAGATAATGAAACTTCTCGTTCTGCCATAGCATAACGAGTCAAAGAATCCATAATTAATAATACATTTTTATTTTTTTGACAAAAATATTCTGCAATACTAGTTGCATAAGATGCTGCTTGTATCCGTAATAAAGGAGATACGTTTGATGGCGCTGCAATTACTACTGATCGTAATAAACCTTGAAAATTCATCACATTGTCAATAAAACGTTTTACTTCTCTACTTCTTTCACCAATTAATGCGATAACAACAATATCAGCTTTCGTATGTTTTGCGATCATTTCAAGTAAAATACTTTTACCAAGACCCGGAGTAGAAAAAATTCCTATTCTTTGACCCTTTCCAATAGTCAAAAGTGCATTAATAGATCTAATTCCAGTATCTAATACTTCAGTAATTGGTTTTCGATTTAGTGGATTTATATTATTCTCTTGTATTGTAGTATAATACTTTTCATCTAAGCAAGGTAATCCATCTAAAGGCATACCATTTCCATCTAATACTCTTCCTAAGAGTTTCATAGATAATGGTATTTTTCTTGTAATATAATTCATTTTACTATCTAATTGTAAAAAAACACGTGCACCTATAAAAACACCACGAATTTCTTCATAAGATAATAATAAAATTTTACCTTCTGAAAAACTTACTATTTCGGCTTTAATATTAATGTTTTTACCATCTATAATCCTTTCAATAAAACATTGTGCTCCAATAGGTGCTTTTTTTAAACCAATAGCTTCTGCAACTAAACCATTAACGCTAATAAGACGTCCATAATTAACTATACTAGGAAGATTTTTAATCCTATTTTCAAAAGAAGAAAGTTTTTTTAATAATTGAGTAAATCTCAAATTCATTAATATTCCTCTGAATATATAAAACGATGTAATTCCTGCCATCTGGCATCAACTGTAGAATCTATATAACCATTTTCTGATTTAATTTTACAACCATTTAAATCTATATTATCATCATATATCAATTTCCATTGATAAGTTTTTAATAAATCTTTAAACATAGTTTCCATTAAAATTTTATTATCAGGATGAATAAAAAGTTGCAGTTTTTTTAAACAGATACCTTCTTGATTGATAATTGTTTTTATATGCGTTGCTAAAATTGATTTATCAATATTAATTTTTTTTCCAATCACATAAGATGATATAGTCAATACCGTTTTTAATAAACGGGAATATAATTTATTTTCAAAAATAGAAAAAGATTTTTCAAATTCTAAAAAAAAAGTGTTTAATTTATCATTTAATATAAGATTATCTTTTTCTGCTTTCGCAAATCCTTTTTTAAAACCATCTTCATATGATTTTATTTTTGTTAAATTCATCTCTTTTAATTCAGTATTATTTTTTTGATTTTCATTAGAAAATTTTTCCTTTAAAGTCTCGCAAAAATCTTCTTCTGTAAATTTATCTGAATAACTTAAAATTATTTTTCTATTTTTAACATTCTTGAAATATATTTTGTTTGGATACCACTGTATCCAGTTTTTTTCTAATTTTACATTAGACATAATACTCTCTTAAATTTTTTAATGAAATACTTCCATTGTCTACAATACTTTTAATCATAATTAAAAGTAATTTTTGTTCATTTTTAATAGAAGCATCAGAAATATAAGATTTTTTTTCTAAACTTAAAGATAATTTACTAGATTCTACATCAGACATATTTTTAAAAAATTTTTCTTTAATAATAGAATCAGTATTTTGAAGTGCAACATACAATTTTTCTTTTTCTATGTTTTGGATGATAATTTTAATGTATTTATCATCTAAATCTATTATGTTTTTAAATAAAAACATCTCTTTTAAAATAGTATCTGCTAAATCCTTATTAAATAAATTAATTTTTTTTAAAGTAGATTTTTCATCTTTGATTTTCATAGCATTTAAAATACTTACAGCAGTTTTTATTCCTCCCTTTTCTGATAAAATCAATTTTTTATTTTTTATCAAGTTATTAATAACTTTGCTTAGTTCTACTAAAGAAGAATCTTCTATTCCATGGAATTCTGTAATTCTTGATATAATTTCAGCACGTTTTTTATCATCGAAAGATGAAAGAACTTGAGCAGATTGATTTTTATCTAAATAAATTAGTATTGTTGTTATAATTTGAGGATGTTCATTATTCAACAAAAAAGCTAATTGATCAGATTTCATATAATTAAGTGATTCAATAGATGTTTTAGCATTATGAATTTCTAACGTTTCTTGTAAAAGATAATTTGCTTTTTTTTCTCCTAATGCTCTAGATAACATATCACTAAGATATTTATCATCAAAATTAGAGAGAAGAGTATTATTTTTTATCACGATATCATAAAACTCGCAAAGTATTTCATTCAGTTTTTCAGTAGAAATTCTCTTTATGTTAACCATAGAAGTAACAAGTTCTTGAACTTCAAAAGGAGTTAGATTTTTCAATACTTCTCCAGCTTGATCAGCTCCTATTGACATCAACAATAGTGCACTTTTTTCAATACCGTTTAAAATCATGTTTTATCACTCATCCATTTACGAATAATCAACGCTATAGTACGTGGATTTTGATTAGATATTTGATCGATTAATTTATCTTTATGTACATCGTTTTGAATATTTTTTTCAGAAAGATTATCTTTAATATCATCATCGTATTCTGTATGTTTTGTTTCATTTTCAAGTATTCTATCTTCTGTAAGATTATGGTTTGAAGAAGGATATATGTATCTTTTTAAAAATAAAATAAGAAATAAACCAGAAACAATCCATGGTATTAAAGTAAATGAGATATTTGATAATTCACTAAATGAATTTGAATTATTCAACTTGATTGGAAGTAGTTTTTTATCATATTTAACAAAAGATTCGTTAACAACATGAATACTATCACCTCGATCTTTAGAATATCCTATAGCTTCAGATATTAAACTTCTAATATTTTTTATTTTTTCTGACGTTAATGGCATTAATTTTCCATTTTTATCTCTAATGTAATTAACTACAACTGCTGCTGATAACCGTTTAATTTCTCCTATATTCATCTTAGTGTGGGACACGCTGTGATTTAATTCATAATTTATTGTATTTTCACGATTAATATTAGAATTTAAAGGAATATAATCATTTTTAAAATTTTTTCTATTTTTTATTTGATTATTACCATTTAATACATTTTTATTTTTAAAATCTTTAAACACATTGTTAGAAAATGAATTTGGTATATTTTCCTGTGTGTTGCTTTTTTCTCTTTCATCATGAATACTTGTCTGACGAGAACGTATTGCTTGATTTTTTCTACTGGTATTAGGTGAATATTTTTCTTGTGTTTTTTCTTGAGAATTAAAATCTATTTGAGCAGTCACTTGAGCACGAACATTGCCAAATCCTAATAACGGTTCTAAAATACTTTCAATTCTATTTTTATAACGAGATTCAAGCTCTTCAGAATATTTAAATTGTAAATCATTAATTTGATCATATCCTAAAGACGTTTGATTTAATAATTTACCCGATTGATCTATAATAGTAATATTTTCTATTGAAAGGTTGGGTACACTAGTTGAAATAAGATGTAATATTGCATTAATTTGACCTACATTTAATGTTCGTCCAGCATGAAGTTCCAAAACAACAGAAGCTGATGGTTTTTTTTTATCTTGTAAAAATAATGATGATTTAGGTAATACAATATGTATTCTAGCACCTTTTATAACGTTGATTCTTTGTATAGTACGAGATAACTCTCCTTCTAAAGCACGTTGATAATTTATTTGTTCGTTAAATTGACTAATTCCAAACTGTTCTTTATCTAATAATTCAAAACCTACCTCTTCGCCTCGGGGAAGATTATTTTCTGACAAACGCAAACGGATTTCATCAATCCTGTTTTTTGGCACTTCTATTTGTCCTGAAATATCACTAAACTTATAAGGAATTTTCATTTCATTTAACTTGTCTACAATAGCACTACCATCTTCATTAGATACATGATTATATAAAATTTGATACTCAGGAGATTTAATCCATATCGAAACGGAGACAGCAGTAATGACTGCAGCTGTTAACAAAATAACTAAAACACGAGAATTTTTTAAAAAACGAGATAAAAAATTATTAAATTTTTTTTTCTCTTCTAAGACTGAATCTTCTATAGTACTGAAATTCATGAAATCTTCCTATCTGATAGTTAGTTCTAACTATAATTTAGTGGCAATTAAATAATTTCACTAATATGAAACAAAAAAATTTCCTGTTAAATTATTTTTAATTAAACTATATTAATAATATATTAAAGAATTTTTTGATATAATGTTTATTATTATGCTTTTAGACTTTTACTGAAAAAAGAATAAATATAACGTTTTTTCAAAATTCAAAACAATAAAAATTATTTAAAGGAAGATTATGTTTATTGAAAATATAAATTATCAAAATTTTAATAAAAAAATTAATTTATTAGATAAAAATATAAATATACAAAAAAACACAAAATCTGATAATTTCATTGATTGTGTAAAAACGGCATTAGGAGAAATAAGTAATATTCAAAATCATACGAAAACTGACACTGAGAAATTTTTATCAAATAAATCTCAAACATCTTTAAACGACATTATAATAAATTTAGAAAAATCTTCTATTTCTATACAAATGGCAATTCAAATAAGAAATAAAATTGTTTCAGCTTATCAAGAAATAATGAGTCAACAAATTTAAATTTAATCTGTGCTGAAAAAACTCAGCACAGTATAAAATGGATATTTGTTGTATATTAAAAATTTTCTTATCTAAAAACATTTTGTTGTTTTTACATTAAGAATAAAATCTTATGGAGCTAAGTGGAATCGAACCACCGACATCTTGCATGCCATGCAAGTGCTCTACCGACTGAGCTATAGCCCCGAAATATTACAATATAAAAACACATGAATTCTGTCAATTTATTTTTAATAAAATAGTTTTTATGCTCATAGGATTTATGAAAAGTATATTATACATCATTAAAAAATATTTTTTAATGTAAAAACTTAAATATAATCTTATTAAAAAGTAAATGTGTCAATTTTTTTATAAATAAATATAAATATATTTTATAAAAAACTTAATTTTTTACTTAAAAAAAATACTTATTTTTAATATATTTTACTTTGTAAATTTTTAATCAAATTAAGTGTTTTATTAATCCTTGACAAAACTCCTTTTTGACCGATCAAGTAAATTACTAAACTAATACTGGGCGAATTAGTATCGTTAGTTACAGCAACACGTAAAATCATATTAATTTTTGTTTTTTTAACTTTCATTTCAGTAGACAAACAACTAATCATTTCAGATATAATAGAATGACTCCAACTAGATAATTTTTTTATTCTTTTATACGATTCTTCTAAAATATAACAATTACTTAATACTAAATATTTTTCAATTTTTTGATGATTACATATTTTAAATTCTTCATAAAAACATCGAAAAGATTCTGTCATTTCTTTTATTGTATAAAAACGACTTCTTAATGATTCAACTAAAAATTCTAAATTAGGACCATTACTTATATTAATTTTTTCCTTATTCATATAATCTTTAAGATTATTAGTAATTTGATTTAATGGTAAATAATTAATATAGTATTTATTAAGCCATAAGAGTTTTTTCAAATTAATAATACTAGAAGATTTACTAATTGATTTTAAATTAAATAATTTTTGCATTTCTAAAACTGTAAAAATTTCTTTATTACCATAAGACCATCCTAATCTCACTATATAATTTAACAATGCTTCAGGCAAAAAACCATTTTTACGATATTCTATGATATTTTGAGCATTTTTTCTTTTAGAAATTTTATTACCCATTTCATCTAAAATCATTGATAAATGCGCATAAATTGGAATTTTAGCTCCTAAAGATTTTAAAATATTAATTTGACGAGGTGTATTATTAATATGGTCTTCTCCTCGGATAACATGAGTAATCTTCATATCTAAATCATCTATTACAACGCAAAAATTATAAGTAGGCATTCCATTTGAACGTTGAATAATAAGATCATCTAATTCAGAATTATCAAAAATAATTTCACCTCTTATTTGATCGTTAAACGTCACTGTTCCAGAAATAGGATTTTTAAATCGTATTACATAACCTTGATTAAATACATTTTCAAGATTTAAATTTCTGCAATGTCTAGAATAACGTGCTTTTAAGCCATTTCTAATTTGTTTTTTTCTATCTTCTTCTAGTTTTTTAGGTGAGCAAAAACACTTATAGGCATCTCCTTTTTTAACCATTATATCAATAACTTCTTTATATCTCTGTAAACGTTTAGTTTGAAAATAAGGTCCTTCATCCCAATTTAATCCCAACCATTTTAATCCAATTAAAATAGAATCAATTGAAGATTCTTGAGAACGTTCAATATCAGTATCCTCTATGCGTAATATAAATTTTCCATGGTGAGATTTTGCAAACAACCAAGAATATAAAGCAGTACGAATGCTTCCAATATGTAAATCTCCAGTAGGACTGGGTGCAAAACGAGTTTTTATTTTCATATATTCCTCCTTATCAACAAAACTAACTACAACCACTTTTTACATAATATAAAAAAACATTTTAAAAAAATCTGTATTTTTGATATCTTAAAACAAAAATATAGATCATAATCTCATCATTGTGGTTAAAATTACAACAAACAACTATAATTTTCAAAAAAAAGATTGACTCTATTTCTTCTAGCTTTACAATAAAGTCATAAAAAATATTTAAAGGGTGATTAGCTCAGCTGGTAGAGCTCCTCCTTTACACGGAGGAAGTCGGCGGTTCAAGTCCGTCATCACCCATCAAAAAAAGGGTCGTTAGCTCAGCCGGTAGAGCAGTTGACTTTTAATCAATTGGTCGCAGGTTCAAATCCTGCACGACCCAAACAAATATTTAAATGCCTAAATTAAAGAGTACAATTCTTTTTCACTAATTATTTTAATATTTAAACTTCTAGCTTTAAGAAACTTAGAACCAAATTTTTTTCCATAAATCAACACATCTGTATTTTTTGAAATATTATTTAAAACTTGAGCTCCTAAATTTGTTAAAACACTATTTAGTTTTTTTCTTGAAAAAGCATCAAATACACCTGTTAAAACTACTTTCTTACCAAGAAAATATGTCTTTTTAGAATTTATGATAAGATTTTCTGGATGGCTTGAAAAAATTTCTAACTCTTTTACAAGTCTACGAACCATATTACAATTAGAATCTGTAGAAAAATAATTAAATATATTATTTGCAATAACTGTTCCTATACCAAATATACTATTTAATTCTGCAATATTAGTATGAAATAATTTATCTGATTTTATAAAATAATTCGCAATTTTTTCTGCAAAAATTTCACCTACATTAGGAATTCCCAAAGCATAAATAAAACGTTTAAAAGTAATTTTTCTACATTTATTTAGAGAATTTATAATATTTATACTCTTTTTATGTCCTACATTTTGTAATTCAATTAAATCAAAATAAGTGAGATAAAAAAAATCTACTGGATTTTTAACAACTCTTTTTTTTATTAATTGAGTAATAATTTTTGGACCCAAACCCGTCACATTGAAAGACTTTTTTGAAAAAAAATGAGATAAAGATTTTTTTTTCTGGGCATTACATGTTAATCCAGCATGACAACGAATTATCTTTTCCTCTTTATTTTCTAACAATTGGGTATTACAAGATGGGCAGAATAAAGGAAAAATAACTTTTTTAGCATTATCAAGTCGTTTACTTTTAATAACATTTAATATTTTTGGTATGACATCACCAGAACGACAAATAACAATGGAATCATCAATATGCAAATTTAATCTTTCTATTTCATTTTTATTATATAACGAAGCTTTTTTGATCATTACCCCGGATATACAAATAGATTCAAAATAAGCTACAGGTGTGATCACACCTGTTCTACCAACTTCAAATTTCACATCGTGTAACTTAGTTATTCTTTCTGAAGAAAAAAATTTAAAAGCTATAGCCCATCTTGGCCATTTTGCGTTATATCCCAGTTTTTTTTGAAAATCTATTGAATCCACTTTAATCACAATACCATCTACATCGAAATCAAGAAGATAACGTTTTTTTTCAAATTTTTTATAAAAATTAAATACTTCTACATGATTTGAACAATTTATAATTTCTTTGTTGACTGGAAAACCCCATTTCATGCATTGCATCAGTCTTTTATGATGAGTTGAAAAATTTTCTATTCCTTTAAAATTATCAAAAAAATAACATCCATAACAAGAAAATATCAACTTTCTTGAAGCTGTTATCTTTGAATCAATATGACGTAACGAACCTGCAGCTGCATTTCTAGGATTAGAGAAAATTTTAGTTTTGTTAATTTTAGATTTTTCATTTAATTTGTAAAAATCAGATTTTAACATAAAAACTTCTCCTCGAACTTCTAATCTCTTCGGTATATCAGAGCCTTTTAATTGTGAAGGAATTGATTTTATCATTTTTGCATTAGAAGTAATATTTTCCCCTTGATAACCATCACCGCGAGTTGCTGCTCTTAAAAGAATTCCTTCTTCATAAATAAGACTAATAGCTATACCATCCATCTTGAGTTCACAACAAAAATTTATTGTCTTATGTGTATTAAGAGATTTTTTAATTCTTTTTTCAAAATCTAAATATCCATTAAAATCAAAAGTGTTTTCTAAAGATAGCATAGGTGAAAAATGTATTACTTTTTGAAGTTTATTTGTTAAATTAGATCCTATTTTTTGTGTAGGTGAATCAGAAGTGACAAATTGTTTGTTCTTTACCTCTAACATATATAATTTATTAAGTAAATAATCATATTCTGCATCAGAAATAATAGATTTATTTAAGATATGATAAGAGTATTCACACTTTAAAAGTTTTTTTCGTAATTTATCAATTTTATTTTTTATAGTTATCATAAATTTATTATATATAATTATGTAATAGAAAATGAATTTTAAATTATCTCATAATTGTATAAATTAATAATATTGGTATTTTTTATTATGTAATTTTTACTTATAATATAAAACATCATTTGTAGTAATTAATGGTAGATTTTTTAAAAATTATTAAAAAGCAGTATAATAAAAAATTTTATTTAAAAATATTTTTCTTTTTAGAATAAATTTCCTAAAATAGGAAAATAAAAAAATTCAAAAAAATCAAGGAAAAAAATGGGTAAAATATATGAAGACAATTCTTTAACTATAGGAAATACACCTTTAGTTCGTTTAAAAAGAATAGGACACGGAAATATTTTAGCAAAAATTGAATCTAGAAATCCTAGTTTTAGTGTCAAATGTAGAATTGGTGCTAATATGATATGGAGTGCAGAAAAAAGTGGAGATTTAAATAAAAATATAGAACTTATAGAAGCAACGAGTGGTAATACTGGAATTGCGTTAGCTTATGTTGCTGCAGCTAAAAATTATAAATTAACTCTTACTATGCCAGACACTATGTCCATAGAAAGAAGAAAACTACTCAAATCTTTAGGAGCAAATTTAGTTTTGACAGATGGAAAATATGGCATGAAAGGAGCTATATCTAAAGCCAATGAAATTATATCATATAATCCTAATAAATATCTTTTACTAAAACAATTTGAAAATCCAGCGAATCCTGAAATTCATGAAAAAACTACTGGACCTGAAATTTGGAATGATACTGATGGTAATATAGATATTTTTATTTCCGCAGTAGGAACTGGAGGAACTATTACAGGCGTAACAAAATACATAAAACATACAAAACTAAAAAAAAAATTAATCAGCGTTGCTGTTGAACCATCTGAATCTCCAGTAATTACACAATTCTTATCAGGAAAAGAATTAAAACCTGGATTGCATAAAATTCAAGGAATTGGGCCTGGATTTATTCCAAAAAATTTAGACTTGACATTAATTGATCAAGTTATCACAGTTTCAAGTGAAGAATCAATATTAACAGCTCAAAAACTAATGAAAAAAGAAGGTATATTAGCAGGTATTTCTTCTGGTGCTGCACTATCTGCAGCTTTAAAAATGCAACAACAAGAAAAATTTTTAAATAAAAATATAGTTATTATATTACCCTCTTCAGGAGAACGTTATTTAAGTACAGAATTATTCTCTACATTATTTAATAACAACATAAAGTAATTAAATACAATTTCTGCAATAAAA
>NZ_CP034882.1:0-71866 GCF_005082825.1 Buchnera aphidicola (Brevicoryne brassicae) | reverse complement strand
TTTTATTGCAGAAATTGTATTTTAATCACAAAAAATAAAATACACATGGAGTTTTTTGATTAATTTTTTTAAAATCTAATAAAATATTATACTAATAAATAATTATTAAGGAAAAAAAATGTTTCAAAATGAAATTACAATAACTGCTCCACATGGATTACACACTCGTCCAGCTGCTCAATTTGTAAAAGAAGCAAAAAAATTTATTTCTGATATTTGTATCATTTATAATGGTAAAACAGTTAACGCAAAAAGTTTATTTAAAATTCAAACACTAGGTTTAGTTCGGGGTAGTCTGATCACATTATCCGCTGAAGGAGAAGATGAAAAACAAGCAATTAAACATTTATCTGAAATAATGACAGAACTCGAATAAAATTATCATTAAAAATGATTTGTAATTTTTCTAAAATATCGGAGGTTATATAACAAATAACTTCCGGATTATTTATGTAAAAATATATTCGCCTGACATTCCATCTTTCCCCCTCTAAATAGATAAACTTTATTATTAAAGGTAGTGTTATGATTTCAGGCATTTTAGCATCACCGGGTATAGCTTTTGGCTCCGCTCTTTTATTAAAAAAAGAAGAAATTGTCATTAACCGGGAAACAATTGATATTAAAAATATAAAAAAAGAAGTAAAAAAATTTTTAAATGGAAGAGAAAAATCAATACAACAATTAACAGAAATAAAAATTAAAACAAGAGAAAAGTTAGGAGAAAAAAAGGAAAGCATCTTTGAAGGTCATATTATGCTTCTTAAAGATGAAGAATTAGAAAAAGAAATTATTTCTTTAATAGAAGAACAAAAAATATCTGCTGCGGCAGCTGCAGAATACGTTATTGAAGGACAAGCAAAAGTTTTAGAAGCACTAAAAGATGAATATTTAAAAAATAGAGCGATCGATGTAAGAGACATTGGTAATCGTTTACTAAAAAATATACTTAATTTAAGTATAATTGATTTAAATAATATAAAAAAAGAAGTGATTTTAATTGCAAAAGACTTAACACCTTCCGAAACAGCACAAATTGATCTAAAATATATTTTAGGTTTTATCACTGACTTAGGTGGTAAAACATCACATACTTCTATTATGGCAAGATCATTAGAAATTCCTGCTATTGTGGGAACTAATAAAATTACAAAAGCAGTAAAAAACAATGATTTCATTATTTTAGATTCTATTAATAATCAAATTTTTATAAATCCATCTAAAGAATTAATTGATCAAAAAAAACAAATAGAAAAAAAATACATTTTAAGAAAAAATAAACTAATAAATTTAAAAAATCTATCTGCCACAACTACTGATGGATATAATGTAAAAATTGGTTCTAACATTGGAAATCTTCAAGATATTGATTCTGCAAAGAAAAATGGTGCTGAATGTATTGGTCTTTATCGAACAGAATTTTTGTTTATGGGTAGGACTTCTTTACCTAGTGAAGAAGAACAGTTTCAAGCATACAAAAAAGTTGTAGAATTAATGAAAAATAAATCTGTCATAATAAGAACTATGGATATTGGTGGTGATAAAAATCTTCCTTATATGAATTTACCAAAAGAAGAAAATCCTTTTCTTGGATGGCGCGCTATACGTATTTCAATAGATCGAAAAGAAATACTACATTCGCAATTAAATGCAATTCTTAGAGCTTCTGCTTTTGGCAAAATACACATCCTTTTTCCTATGATTATTTCAGTAGAAGAAATTAGAATATTAAAATTGGAAATTAAAAAACTTAAAAAAAAATTACAACAGAATCAAATATTATTTGATCAAAACATTCAAATTGGAATTATGATAGAAACTCCTTCATCAGCTGTAATAGCTGATCATTTAATAAAAGAAGTAGATTTTTTTAGCATTGGGACTAACGATCTAACACAATATACTTTAGCTGTTGATAGAGGAAATGATTTAATTTCACATCTTTATAATCCTATGAATCCATCAGTTTTAAAATTAATTAAAAATGTTATTGATATTTCCCATTTACATGGAAAATGGACTGGTATGTGTGGAGAACTTGCAGGAGATGAGCGTGCTACTGTTTTATTATTAGGTATGGGATTAGATGAATTTAGTATGAGTTCAACAAGTATTCCTAAAATAAAAGAAATAATCCGCAATACATCTTTTTCTAATGCTCAGAAATTAGCAGAAAAGGTGTTAAAGTTAGGTACTAATAAAGAAATACTTGATTTATTAAAAACGTTTTTTTAAGTATTAAGAGGTGATCATATAACCAAAAAGTAATAAAAAACACTTAGGAGAAAAAATGAATTTCTTTTCTAATCTTTTCAGAAATAAAAAAACTAATTTTTCTAAAAAAATAACAATTATAGCACCTTTATCTGGTGATATAGTAAAGATTGAAGATGTACCAGATTTAGTTTTTTCTAAAAAAATTGTAGGCGACGGAATAGCAATTAAACCATCAGGAAATAAAATTCTTGCTCCTGTTAATGGAACGATTGGCAATATAGTTGAAACGATGCATGCTTTTTCAATTATATCAGAAGATCAAGTTGAATTATTTGTACACTTTGGGATTGATACTGTTAAATTAAAAGGACAAGGCTTTAAAAAAATGGTAGAAAATAATCAAAAAGTAAAAATAGGAGATGAAATTATCGAACTTGATTTAGATTTTCTAATAGAAAAATCTAAATCTATTTTAACTCCTGTTGTAGTCTCTAATGTAGAAAAATTTCAAAAAATAAAAAAATTCTCAGGTAATGTTATTGCTGGAAAAACAATTATTATGTCCTTGTATAATTGATTTTTAATATAAAAACGGTGCTATTGTTTAGTACCGTTTTAATGTATTTTTCCATAGATATAAAAATGTTCAAAAGGAAAATAAATGATTGTTTTACAAAATATTATTTTTTCTATTGTCATTGGAATCATAGAAGGAATAACAGAATTTCTTCCAATTTCTTCTACAGGACATATTATTATTGCTTCTCATTGGTTAAAAATAGAAAGTAACAGTACAAAAATATTATCAATGTTTATGCAATTCGGTTCTGCATTAGCAATATTTTATTTTTTTTATAAAAAAATATTAAAAATATTAATTTTTAAAAATCAGTTTGAAAAGCGAAATACAAAAATTCTACATATTTTAATTTCTATTTTACCAACAACATTTTTAGGTTTAATGTTTTATAAAAAAATAAAACTATTATTTAATATAGATAATGTTATGTATGCATTAATATTAGGTGGTATTTTGTTAATAATTTCTGAGATATTCAAACCAAAAAAATACACCATATCACATATTAGCAATATTAATTTATTTCAATCTATTATAATTGGATTATTTCAAATTTTTTCTTTATATCCTGGAGTTTCAAGGTCAGGAATAACGATAGCAATAGGAATATTATTAGGTATTAAGAGATCAGTCGCAATAGAATTCTCTTTTATTATATCTATTCCATTATTAATGGGTGCATCTTTTTTTGATGTCATTAAAAATATTAACACTATTAAGATAATAGATCTTCCAATATTTTTCTTGGGTTTTATAATTTCTTTTCTTGTTTCTATTTTAAGTATAAAAAAATTATTAAGAATAATTAATAAAACTTCCATGATATTTTTTGGAATATACCGATTTATTTTAGCTTCTTTAATTTATTTTATTAATTAAAAATTTAAATCATACTTAATATAATACGCTTTAATTATATCGTTTAAAAATTCAATCTTTTTTAAAACGCCATAATTCAAGTTTTTTAATTCGCAAACGTATTAATTCTTTTTTAATTTTATCTCCTTTGAATCCGCGATTTACTACTGATCTGATAGAAACATTATTTACAACAGAAAAACAGTCTTTTAAAAAAATACTAGAATCAGTATAAGTAGAATTAGACCTAAACAAATTTAAAGAATTAAATTTATTTAAAAAAGCTAATTTTTGAACACGTTCTGGTTTTCTCCAAGCATCAATTTTATAAAATAACATTACAATATTTTTAGATGATTGATTATTAATGGTATCTAAAAAAAAACAGAAACCGGTATTTAAAACTGCTATATCTCTAATGTAAGATGGAATCTGAAAGCGCTTGCACAAATTAGTAACAACATTGGCTGATTTTTTATCATACAACTGTTGAAAAGAAGTAATAGATGCGAAATTAATTGATAAAAAATGACATAAATAAGAAAAACGTATATCGACATCCTTACAAAAAAAAGATATTTTAGATAATCCTTTTAATATAATCTTTTCATCATATAATCGATTAAAAATATAATAATCAAAAAAATTTTTTTTTTCATATAAAAAATAAATTTCTGGGAAAAAAAAATGTAATGCTTTACATTTATATAATACTTGAAAATACACATGAGGATTAGAAGTTTTAAGAGCTTTTTCTGTTTCGTTCCATATTCTATTTGAAGTCAAGTATGACAATTCTCTTTTTTTGACCATAATAGACATTAGTAACATAGTTTCTTTTGCAATTTGAAATCCTAAATGGATTAAATTAGCAGCTAGTCTTGCAGTTCGTAAAATACGTAATGGATCTTCTGAAAAAGATTCTGAAATATGTCGCAATAAACGATTTTTTATATCTTCTTGTCCTCCAAAAGGATCAATATAATTACCATTTTGATCTTGAGCTATAGCATTAATAGTTAAATCTCGTCTAATTAAATCCTCTTCTAAGGTAACATTAGAATTACAATCCGTACTAAAACCAGTATATCCTGTTCCAGATTTTCTTTCTTTTCTTGCTAAAGCATATTCTTCATGTGTTTTTGGATGTAAAAAAACTGGAAATTCTTTTCCAACTTGTTGAAAGTTTTTCTCTAATAAAATGTTTTTAGAACCACCTACTACTACCCAATCTCTATCTTTTACAGGTAAGTTTAATAAAGAATCGCGAACTGCTCCTCCTACTAAATATATTTTCATATATAATATTCTCATTCTAAAAAGAATCTAATTGATAATAAAAAATAATGTTTTTTACAAAAATTTATCAATTTAAATAATTAAATCTTGTAATAATCTTATAGATAATATATAAAAAATATATTACTCATTTAAGTATAAATTAATTTTTTAATTAAAGAGATAAAGTTATGCAAAAAAAATTAGTTGATTTTAAAAATGCCTCTGTTCTTGTTGTAGGTGATTTAATATTAGATTGTTATTGGTATAGTAAAAATCATCAAGTTTTATCAGAAAAAATTACACCAATTCTACCAATTAACAAAATTAAAAAACAACCTGGAGGTGCTGCAAATGTAGCTAAAAATATTGCAGATATCGGTTGTAAATCTAAAATTATTGGTTTTATTGGTATGGATTATGAAGGATTAATATTAAAAAAACTTTTAAATCACATTAGAATTGATCCAGATTTAATTTCTATAAAAAATAAAACAATTACTAAAATTCGTATTTTATCAGATAAAAAAAAATTAATTCGATTAGATTTTGAAGAAAAATATATTTCTGAAAAAATTGATTTTTTATACCAAAAAATCGTTCATTCATTATCATATTTTAACATTTTAGTATTATCAGATTATTCAAAAGGTACTTTGCTTAACATAAAAAAAATAATAAATTTAGCAAAAAAAATGTCAATACCTATACTTATAGATCCTAAAGGAATAGATTTTGAAAAATATTCTGGTGCTAGTTTGCTAACACCCAATCTTTCTGAATTTGAAAAAATAGTAGGAAAATGTAATAAAGAAAAAGAAATTTTTAAAAAAGGCATGCAATTATTATATGATCTAAAATTATCAGCTTTATTAGTTACTCGTTCTAAAAACGGTATGACTTTATTCCAATCTCAAAAAAATCCAATACACTTTCCTGCCACATCAAAAATCATATCTGATGTCACTGGTGCAGGAGATACAGTAATTTCTATCATTGCCGCTTCTTTAGCGAAAGGATATTCTTTGGAAGAATCATGTTTTTATGCTAGTGTTGGAGCAGGCTTAGTCATACAAAAAATAGGAACTGAAACAATAACCATTAATGAATTAAATACAGCATTAAATTTTTAATATAAAATATTAAAATGAATAATTTTTTAAAAATGTGTTTTTTATAAAAATCGTCATTTGTTTTGTATTTAAAAAATAATGTTTTTTATCTAAAAAATAAGTAAAATATTTAAAATATGTTTAAAATCTTATTGAGATTCTAAGAATCTAGATTGCTCTTAAATTTAATTCAATATATAATATATTCCATATATTCATCATTCTTACTTAAAAAAATTTATAACTATATATTGAAATACAATATAAAAAAAAGTATTTTTTATCTAATAAAATTTCTATTTTTATCTATTTAACCTTATTAAGGTTTTTAAAATGAACCAAACACTATTGTCTAAATTTGGAACACCTAAAGAACGAGTTCAAAAAGCAATATTTGCTTTACAATCTGGTCAAGGAATTATCGTATTAGATAATGAAAGACGCGAAAATGAAGGAGATCTTGTATTTGCATCTGAAAATATGACAGTAGAACAAATGGCTTTAACTATTCGATATGGGAGTGGTATTGTATGTCTCTGTATAACTGAATCTAAACGAAAAAAATTAAATTTACCTATGATGGTTAAAAAAAATACCAGTAGGTATGGTACAGGATTTACAATTACAATAGAAGCTGCAAAAGGAATTTCTACTGGTGTATCCGCTCAAGATAGATTAACTACTATAAAAACAGCAATTTCTGATCATTCTAAACCTGAAGATCTAAATAGACCAGGACATGTATTTCCATTAAGAGCTCATAAAGATGGAGTTTTAGCTCGACCAGGACATACAGAAGCTGCTGTTGAACTTGTTTCTTTAGCAGGTTTTAAGCCATCAGGAGTTATATGTGAACTAATGAATAAAGATGGAACTATGGCTCGTTTTCCTGAAATTGTCAAATTTTCTCAAAATAAAAAAATGCAAATATTAACTATACAAGATTTAATTTGTTATATCAAAAATAAAAAAAAATGTTTTTGACCAATCTTGATTTATACCAAAAAAATTTTATAAACTAAAAAGACACAAATCACTTATAGACCATTTTGGTTTTACTAAAATATTTAATTGAGGTTTTTTTGCTTGCTTTTGACGTAAAAAACCAAGATATGCAATCATTCCACCATTATCTGTAGAAAGATCTAATTTTGTATAAAATACTTTACCATTAAAATCTTCTTGAATCATTTTTTCTGCTTTTTGTCGTAAGAGATAATTAGCACTAACACCACCTGCTATAACTAAACGCTTCCATTTTTTTTCTTTTAATGCCTTATTGGTTTTTATTAATAGTGTATCAATTACAGCATCTTCAAAAGCTCTAGCGATATTTGCTTTTGTTTGTAGAGTTTTATCAGATTTTTCAATTACTTTTGATACATATGTTTTTAAACCTGAAAAACTAAAATTTAAATTTGAATGATGTATCATAGGACGAGGAAAATGAAAAACGTTCTTAATACCACTACATGCTAGTTTAGATAACTCAGGACCACCAGGATATTTTAATCCTAAAAGTTTTGCTATTTTATCAAAAGCTTCACCTGCTGCATCATCTAAACAATTTCCAAGTAATTCATATTGTCCTAGTTGATGAACAGCAATAATTTGAGTATGTTTTCCTGACACTAATAATGCAATAAAAGGAAATTTAATTAATTCAGAATGTAACATTGGTGATAATAAATGTGCTTCCATATGATTCACGGGAATAACTGGAATGTTTCGAGAAAACCCTAAAGAACATGCAAATGTAGCACCTACTAATAAAGAACTGACTAAACCAGGTCCAGCAGTATATGCAATAAGATTTATATCTTTCATTTCTTTTTCTGTTATAAATATTTTTTTTAACAACAAAGTTATTGATTCCATATGTTGACGAGACGCTAATTCGGGAATTACACCACCGTTTTTATTATTTAATATATTCTGATTATATACTTCATTTATTAACAATCCTTTTTTACTATCATAAATAGCTATGCCTGTATCATCACAAGAAGTTTCAATACCCAGTACTTTCATGATTTTTTACACCTTAAAAAAATATTTATAAAGAATGTATATTAATTATATTTAAATTTATATTGTTATAAAGACATCGAATATTTATAAAAAATTCACGTAAAATCAATCTAAATAATAATAAATAAAAAAATGATACTTTACAATACAATATAGATTGATATAGGATTTATAATTATAAAAAATTTTTTGTATTTTTTTAAAAACTTCTGAGGTTAATATTAAATGCCAGTAATAAAAGTACGTGAAAATGAACCCTTTGATGTAGCACTCCGTCGATTTAAACGCTCTTGTGAAAAAGCCGGAATTTTAGCTGAAATTCGTCGAAGAGAATTTTATGAAAAACCAACTACTGAACGTAAACGAGCAAAAGCTTCTGCTGTTAAACGTCTTTCAAAAAAACTTACACGGGAAAATGCAAGACACATCCGTATGTATTAAATATATTTATTTAAAATAAACAATGATTTAAAAGCCGTTCTTCTATTAATGAGAACGGAAATTAATTTTAAAATACGAAAACATATGTCTGGGAAAATACCGAAATACTTCATTAATGAACTATTATCTCGAACTAATATCGTAGAACTTATTAACAAACGATTAATACTAAAAAAATGTGGTAAAAATTATCAAACTAAATGTCCTTTTCACCATGAAAAAACTCCATCATTTACTGTAAGTCATGAAAAACAATTTTTTTATTGTTTTGGATGTAATGCACATGGAAATGCTATTGATTTTTTAATAAATTATGAAAATTTAAGCTTTGTAGAAAGCATTGAAGAACTATCTATTATTCATGGTATGAAAATACCATTTGAAAATACAAAATACAACTATCTTTATATTAAAAAACAAAAATTATATTTATTAATGAAACAATTATGTAATTTATATCAAGAAAATATAAAATTTACTGATATAGCCAATAAATATCTATCTCACAGAGGCATTAATAAAAAAATGGTTGATGTTTTTTTAATCGGTTTTTCCAGTTTAAATTGGAATGATTTTTATAAAAAACTGAATGTGAGTAAAGAATTAGAAAAAGAATTATTAATTTATAATATTATTTCAATTAGTAAAAAGGGATGTAAATACGATCCTTTTCAAGGACGTATAATATTTCCAATACAAGATCAACATGGTAGAATTATAGCTTTTGGAGGACGTTCAATAAACCATATTTTACCAAAATATCTTAATTCTCAAGAAACAGATATTTTTTGTAAAAGAAAACTAATATATGGATTATATCAAGTTAAAAAAAAATTTTCTAAACCTAAATATTTATTAGTTGTAGAAGGTTATATTGATGTTATAACATTAACACAATATAATATTAATTATGTAGTTTCTTCTTTAGGAACTTCAACAACGGTCGAACATATTCAAATTCTTTTTCAAAATACAGATACAGTTATATACTGCTATGATGGTGATAACGCAGGAAAAGATGCAGCTTGGAGAACTTTAAAAAAAGCATTACCATATATATCAGATGAAAAAACTTTAAAATTCATTTTATTACCTAAAAATGAAGATCCTGATATAACTATTAGAAAAGAAGGTAAAGAAAAATTTCAAACACGTATCGATAATGCAATCGCTATGTCAAAATTTTTTTTTAAATATATATTAAGAAATATTAATTTATCATCAATAGATGATAAATTCTACTTAAGTGTACGTGCTTTACCTTTAATCAATACTATTTCTAGCGATACTATACGAATCTACTTACGTCAAGTATTAGCTAGAATGATAGGAATTTTAGATGATAATCAATTTGAAAAATTTTTATACGAACAAGAAAACAAAAGAAAACAAAAACCACAATTTCATATTAAAAGAACTCCAATGAGAATTCTTATAGCTTTACTTATGCAAAATCCTAATTTAGCCGTAATAGCACCTCCAGTAAAAAAATTAAATCAAATAAAAATAAAGGGTTTGAATATTTTTTTAGAAATATTACAAATATGTCTTGATAATCCTGATATTAATACAGGTCAATTATTAGAATTTTATAGAAATACTAAAATAAGCAATATTTTAAAAATTTTATCTAGATGGGATCACATGATTGTTCAAGAAGAAATTCAAAATATGTTTTTAGATTTATTAATGAATATATATGATAAAATTCTTGAAGAAAGACAAGAATATCTCATTGCACAAGAAAGAATAAAAGGACTAACAATAAATGAAAAAAAGGAAATTTGGTCTATTAATAAAAAACTATCAAAAAATAATAAAAAAATATAAATAATTATTACATCTATTAATAGATTCTACTATTAAAAATTTGTGTCTTTGATAAAAAATTTATTAATTTTTATAAAACTAACAGAATTTGGATATTATTTTATGGATCAAAATCCACAATCACAACTTAAGCTACTTGTCACACATGGTAAGGAACAAGGTTATTTAACCTATGCTGAAGTTAATGACCATCTACCAGAAGACATTATTGATTCTGAACAAATTGATGACATTATCCAGATGATTAATGATATGGGTATTCCAGTAGTTGAAGAAGCACCTGATGCTGATGATCTAATCTTGAATGAAATACACACAGATACAGATGAAGATGCGGTAGAAGCTGCAACACAAGTTTTATCTAGCGTAGAATCAGAATTAGGACGAACTACTGATCCCGTTCGAATGTATATGCGAGAAATGGGTACCGTAGAACTATTAACGCGAGAAGGCGAAATAGACATAGCTAAACGTATTGAAGAAGGTATAAATCAAGTTCAATGTTCAGTATCAGAATATCCAGAAGCAATTACATATCTTCTTGAACAATATGATCGAATTAAAACTGGTGAAATAAAATTATCAGATATAATAACAGGTTTTGTAGATCCAAATGCAGAAGAAATTTTTTCTCCTACAGTTATTCATATAGGTTCAGAACTTTTAGATGAAGAACCAAATAATGATGAAGATGAAGAAAACAATCAAACAGAAAATGAAGATGATCATACTATCGATCCAGAATTAGCAAATGAAAAATTTTCTGAATTACGAGCTCAATATAATAATACAAACAATACAATTAAAAAGAAAAACAGAACACATAAAGACTCGTTGTTAGAAATTTACAATCTTTCAGAAGTTTTTAAACAATTTCGTTTAGTTCCAAAGCAATTTGATCATTTAGTTAATAATATGCGTTATATGATGGAAAGAGTTAGAACACAAGAAAGAATTATTATGAAATTATGTGTTGAAAAATGTAAAATGCCAAAAAAAATTTTTATTAATATTTTTCCAGAAAAGAAAATTAATCACCATTGGTTTGTAAAAGAACAAAATACAAACCAACCATGGTCTGAAAATTTAAAAAAAATCAAGGAAGACGTTTTTATAAGCATAAAAAAATTAATGAAAATAGAAGAAGAAACTGGTTTAACAATTAAACAAGTAAAAGATATTAACAAAAGAATGTCAATTGGCGAAGCAAAAGCTAGACGAGCAAAAAAAGAAATGGTGGAAGCTAATTTAAGATTAGTTATTTCTATTGCAAAAAAATATACAAATAGAGGATTGCAATTTTTAGATTTAATTCAAGAAGGAAACATTGGTTTAATGAAAGCTGTAGATAAATTTGAATATCGTCGTGGTTACAAATTTTCCACTTATGCAACTTGGTGGATTCGACAAGCTATTACTCGATCTATTGCTGATCAAGCTCGTACTATCCGTATTCCAGTCCATATGATAGAAACTATTAATAAACTCAATCGTATTTCTAGACAAATGTTGCAAGAAATAGGTCGAGAGCCTACGCCGGAAGAACTATCTGAAAAAATGCTTATTCCTGAAGATAAAATTAGAAAAGTATTAAAAATAGCAAAAGAACCAATATCAATGGAAACTCCTATTGGAGATGACGATGACTCACATTTAGGTGATTTTATTGAAGATACATCTCTAGAATTACCATTAGACTCTGCAACATCTGAAAGCTTAAGATCTGCAACACATGACGTTTTATCAGGTCTGACAGCTCGTGAAGCAAAGGTACTTCGTATGCGATTTGGAATTGATATGAATACTGACCATACTTTAGAAGAAGTTGGAAAACAATTTGATGTAACTCGAGAAAGAATACGTCAAATAGAAGCTAAAGCACTCAGAAAACTACGTCATCCAAGTAGATCAGAGGTTTTGCGTAGTTTTTTAGATGATTAAAAAGATAATATATACTGTAAAATAAAACTTCTGAATAATAAATTATTTTATTATTTTAAAAAACAGAAGTTTTTATTTTTTTTTCATAAAAAATAAATTAAATACCATCTCCATACTGAAAACTATTTTCTGTAGAAGATAAACTATCTTCATTTTGTTCAGAAAAACACTTTTTACTATTTAATTGACTAATAATTTTAGCCGGTATACCAACAACGGTTACATATGAAGGAATGTTTTTTAACACTATAGAACCAGCTCCTATTTTTGCACCTAAACCAACTTCAACGTTTCCTAAAATTTTTGCTCCAGCACCTATAATTACTCCTTTTCGAATAGTGGGATGTCTATTTTTACTATAACTTTTACCTGTACCACCTAAAGTGACTGAATGAAAAATTGAGACATCATCTTCTATAATCACACCTTCTCCAATAACAATACCAGTTGCATGGTCGAGCATTATACCAGATCCAATAGATGCTGCGGGATGAATATCAACTGAAAAAACAGTAGACATTCTGCTTTGTAAGTATGTAGATAATGAAGTTTTTTTAAGATTCCAAAGATAATGACTGAGTCTATAAGACTGTAATGCATGAAATCCTTTTAAGTATAATAACGGAGTTAAATAATTTTTTACGACTGGATCTCTTATTAATACAGCTTTTAAATCTTGTACTACAGCATTTAAAATAGAAATATCATTTAAATATATATCATTAAATATTCTCTGGATTTTTTTGTCAGAAACACTAGAAGTAGATAGTTTATTTGATAATATATGGCTTAAAGCAGCACTTAAACTTTGATGTTTCAAAACACTATTTTGATAAAATTCAGATAAAATTGGTTCTTTTTTTAATAAAAAAGAAACTTCGTATATTATTTGATTCCACACTTTTGATATTTCTAAAACACACATAATTTTTTTCTCCTAAAAAAAGCATATTATTTTGATAATTTAAAATTTTTTATTTTTTATATAAAAATTAATTCATTTCACTTACACTGCTTTTCAAAATTTATATGATTAAAATAAATAGAATCAAAATTAATAGGAGCAAGATTCATCTGTGGAAAACTCGCATAAGAAACCAAAGTGGATATACATTGACGAGCATAAGGAAACAAAATGTTTGGACAATAAGAACATAAACAATGTTTTAGATCTTTTTCTTTTAAATTTGGAATAGAAAAAATACCAGCTTGATCTACATCACATAAAAATACGATATCTTCTTTTATTTTTACCAAAACTTTTATCTGTAAGATAATTTCAAAAATATTTTTTTTTATTTTTTTAGAAAGGGTGTTTAAATCAATTTTAACAGTAGGTTTCCATTTGGCATCAAAAATACTTGGCGTATTAGGAGCTTCAAAAGAAACATCTTTTATATAAATACGTTGAATTTCAAAAATATTTTTTTTTATTTTTTCTTCTGACATAACATATATCCAAAAAATTATTAATTATAACGTATGCGCTAAAAAAATTGAATTTTATTTATAAGGAATTTAAATATTTATTAATTTATTAATTATTTATCTTTAGTAATAAGAGGTAAATTATCTAAAGTCCAATAATATATACCATTATTTAAAAAATAAACATTATTAAAACCATATTTTAAAAACTCTTTCATACAATTTGTGCATTCATTCATGTCGCTCAATATTAAAATAATAGGAAAAGCTTTATAAGCTTCTATCTCTTTTAAATTTCCTAAAAGAATATTTTTTAATGGAAAGTGAATAGAATTAACAATGTAACCTCTTTTAAATATTTCTTCGGAACGAGTGTCAATTACAACTGCATTTTTCTGGTTTATTAATTTTATTGCTTGAATATTACCAATAAATTTATCTTTCAAAGAGATACTTTTAATTATTAAAAATAATGATGAAATAAGAAAAAAAAACCAAAAAGCACTCAGTATAAGGTGTTCACTAAAAAAAAATACTACATCTTGCATGAATTATACATCCTATATTTTTTAAGTTAAAAACTTTCATTTAAATACAATTATTAACTTGACATTTAAATAGTTTTAAATGCAAGTTAATAGTTGAAAAAATTTTTAAGACATATGTAATCTTTTTTTTGCTTTTTCAATTTCTCGATAAACTTGACATGGTGATACACCACCTTGAGACAATCTTTTTTTAAGACACGCTTCTAAAGTAATATTTTTATATATATCATCTTCAATAAGACTACTATACATTTTAAATGTAGATAATTTTAAGTTATTTAAAGATTTTTTTTCTCTAATTGCTTGAAGTACTAATTGACCAGATATATTATGTGCTTCACGAAAAGTAACACCTTTTTTAACTAAATAATCTGCAATTTCTGTTGCATTAGAATATCCCTCTTCTGCCGCTTTACGACATGACTTGTATTTTATTTTTACGTTTTTTAAAATTAAAATTGCTATACATAAGCAATCGTTCCATGTTTCTATAGAATCAAATAAATATTCTTTATCTTCTTGCATATCTTTATTGTAAGATAATGGAAGCGATTTTAACACTGTTAAGATGGCAGTTAAAGAACCGTAAACACGACCACACTTAGAACGAATCAATTCCAATGCATCTGGATTCTTCTTTTGAGGCATTAAAGATGAACCTGATGTAATCGAATCAGATAATTCAATAAAATCAGCTTCACCCGAATTAAAAAATATTAGATCTTCAGAAAATCGTGATAGATGCATCATACTAATTGAAGCCGATGACAAAAGCTCCACAACATAATCTCGATCAGAAACACTATCAAGCGCATTATTAGTTGCTGAATCAAATCCCATAGATAAAGCAAGTTCTTGACGATTTATTTTCCATCCCGTTCCAGATAAAGCGCCAGAACCTAAAGGACTTTGATTTAATCGTTTTAAAACATCTTTTAAACGACTAAAATCTCGTTTCAACATTTCAACATAAGCTAAACACCAATAAGAAAAAGTAATAGGTTGAGCACGTTGTAAATGAGTATAACCTGGCATAATAACATTATGATTAGATTCAGCATTTAAAATAAAATTTTTTTGTAATTCAATAATATTATCTAATAAAACATAGATTTTTTTTCTACACCATAATTTTAAATCAGTTGTAATTTGATCATTTCTACTACGACCTGTATGTAGTTTTTTTCCTAATTTTCCTATTTTTTTAATAAGATTAGCTTCTACCCAACTATGAATATCTTCATAATCACTTTTAAGAATATTTTGAGTGTTATTTTTTATTTCTTTTAATAAAACAAGCAGTGCTAATTCTATTTTTTTTTGTTCTTCTCCACTAATAATATTGCTCTTCATAAGAGCTTTAGACCAAGCAATTGAAGCAGTTATGTCTTCTTTTACTAAAATATAATCAAAAGACAAAGATCTATTAAATTTTTTAAACAATTCATCTGATTCATTAACGAATCTTCCACCCCAAAGTGTCATATATTTTCTCTATAAAAAAATAAGAATAATTTATAGTTAATAACTATGTTTTTTGTTTTTTAAAGCTATTTACATTTATTTTTTGCACGTATTCTTGAAGAAAGTGAAAAAAGACGAATAAAACCATTTGCATCACATTGATTATATACTTCATCTTCACCAAAAGTGGCATATTCTACAGAATATAATGAATTAGGAGATCTTTTTTGCACGGCTATAACGCTACCTTTATATAATTTTAATATTACTTCTCCATTAATTTCAGATGCTAATTCATTAGCAGCAGCCTGCAAAGATTTTCGTATTGGAGAAAACCAACGACCATCATAAACAACTGAAGACATTTCTAAACCAATTTTTGCTCTCCATTGAAAACTTTCTCGATCTAAAACCAATTGTTCAATAGCTTTTATAGCTGTTGTAATAATAGTACCTCCAGGTGTTTCATAGCAACCTCGAGACTTAATTCCAATTAATCTATTTTCAATCATATCCATTCTACCAATAGCATGTTTAGAACCAATTTTATTTAATGTTTCTACACATTTTAATGGATTTAATTTCAGTTTATTAACAGATACTACACAACCTTCTGTCAATTCTAATAAAATATATTCAGGTTTTTCTAGAGCATCTTCAGGTTTTACTGTCCAATTCCAACAGTCTTCATTAGATTCATTCCAAGGATCTTCAAGTAATCCTCCTTCTGTAGAAATATGCCAAGAATTTTCATCCTTACTATAGATTTTTTCTAATGTTGCTGTTATTGGAATATTTCTTTCATGTAAATATCTCAATAAAGATTCTCTTGAATGAAGATTCCATTCACGCCATGGTGCTATTACATGCAAATTTGGAGCTAATGATGCATAAGCCATTTCAAAGCGAACTTGATCATTTCCTTTTCCAGTGGCACCATGGCATAATGAATCTGCACCAATATTTAATGCTAGTTCTACTTGTTTTTTTGCTATGAGAGGTCTAGCTAACGCTGTTCCTAATAAGTAGTTACCTTCATATAAAGCACCAGTTTTTAAAACTGGATAAACATAATTTTTTATAAACTCTTCTTTCAAATCAAATACGTGACAACTAGACGCTCCTGATTCTAATGCTTTTTTTTCAATTCCATTTAAATCTTTTTTAGATTGTCCTATATCAGCTACAAACGCAATAACTTCAACATTATAATTTTCTTTAAGCCATGGAATAATTGCTGAAGTATCTAAACCACCAGAATATGCTAAAACAACTTTATTCATTTTTTTCATAATTCTTTTTCAACCTATTTTTAAAAATTTTATAACATATAAACAAAATTAAACTGAGACTCTAGTACCAATGTTTACACCGTTAAATAACAATTCTAATTCTTCAGCGTTTTGCCAACTTGCTATATCTACAGCACGATTTAAAATATTTGCAGCTTCTAATGCTGCATTTACTTTAACAATCATACCATTAGTAATAATTCCTTGTGTAATTAATTTTTTAGCTTGAATACTATTAATTTCTTCTATTCTTTGACCTTTTCCATCTAAAATTGAACTAATATCAGATAATAAAATCAAATTAGCATGTAAAGTAGTTGCTAAAGCAGCTGCTGCTAAATCGGCATTAACATTCATCAACAAACCATCATTAGTAATTCCTATAGAACTAATAATAGGTAAAATACCTTCTTTACACAGTTTGTTTAAAAATAAAGGTGATCCTGGTATGGCTTTTCCTACATGTCCTAAATCTTTATCTAATTTTTCTACATCAACACTTTTTCCATCAGCTAAACATAATCCCACAGCGTTTATATTGTGTTTTAATGCTCGTGCAAGAAGAGTTTTATTAGCAGTTCCAGATAATGCACCTGTAATAACATTAATATGTTCAGATAAAGTAACACGTAAACCATTTTTCTTCTTAACTGGTAAATTAAGTTTTTTCATTAGATCATCAATTAAACGACCTCCTCCATGAATTATCAACACATAACGTTTATAGGATTTTCGATAATCAACTAACGCTTCAAATAAACGCGTCATAGCATTATCACTTTCTAAAAGAACTCCCCCTAATTTAATAACTAATGGATTCATTATAAAATACCTCATCATCAATTAAGTGATTATTGATTCAATTTCAGAAAAACCAAAACGAATATTAAAACATTGTATTGCTTGAGAAGCTGCTCCTTTTAATAAATTATCTTCAGCGGTTACAATAACTATGAAATTATTTTTAACCATAAAACCAATATCACAAAATGGTAATTTTTCAACTGTTTTAATACTAGGTAAAGATGTATCATATAAACGAATTAATGGTTTATTTTTATAAAACTTGTAAAATATGCTACGAACATCAATTGATCTAATATTAGACTTTAATTTACATGTAATAGTAGCAATAATACCCCGAGAAAAAGAACCTAAAATTGGAATAAAAATTATTGGAATTCCTAAATTTTCTATAATTTCAGGAGTGTGGCGATGAGTAAAAATATTATATGGTTGTAAACTTACCTCACAAAAACTATTATTAAAATTAGCTTTTCTACCTGCACCACTAACTCCACTAACAGCATTAACAACAGGTGTATAAGTTTAACAAAGAATATCTTCTTCTATAAGAGGTTTTAATGCTAATTGAACACAAGTTGCATAACATCCTGGTACCGCAATTAATTGTGATGTGATAATATCACGTTCATTCCATTCTGCTAATCCATATACAGATTTTTTTAATAATTGTTGATACTGATGAAAAAAATTATAATATTCTAAATAAAAACTACTTTTTTTTAATCTATAAGCAGCAGAAAGATCAAACACTACACAATTACAAGATATAAAAAAAGGAACAAGAGAGTGACTAATTTCATGATCTGTTGCCAAAAAAACTGCGTCAAAATCTTTATTAATCAACTTTAAATTACTTATAGCTTCAAATCTTAAATCTACAACATTTATAAATTGTTTATGTATATCAGAAAATAATTTACCTACATCTAAACTATTTTCTGAAACAAGTATTTTTTTTATATTAACAAACCTATGACAATTCAGATAATTAACTAATTCTGCACCAGCATATCCACTAGCACCAACAATTAACACATTTAACATAAAATTAATAAACCTTAAATAAAAAATTATTATTTGAAAATAAAATGATATATTAAATTTTGAAATTATTAATGTATTGATAAATTATCTTGTTATGAATAAAATATTTTACATATTAAAAATAAATATTTATAAAAGTTTACACTATGATAAAAAAAATACCTTCTTTTACAGAAATATATCGCTCATTAATCCAAATTCCTACAATTAGCAGTGATAATAAACACATAGATCAAAGCAATAAAGGCTTTATTGATCTGTTATCGAATTATTTTTCTGATTTGAAGTTTTCAATACAAATTAATCAAGTACCATGTACTAACAATAAATTTAACATGTTAGCTTCTATTGGTTCAGGACATGGAGGATTGCTTTTATCTGGACATTCAGACACTGTTAATTTTGATGAAAAAACATGGACAAAAGACCCTTTTATGTTGACTGAAGTCGATAATAGATTTTACGGATTAGGAACAGTAGATATGAAAGGTTTTTTTGCTTTTGTATTAGAGGTAATATCTTCTATAAATATAAAAAAAATAAATAAACCAATTTATGTTCTTGCCACTGCCAATGAAGAAACGGACATGTCTGGAGCTAAATATTTTATAAAATCTGCAATTATTAAACCAGATTGCATAATAGTTGGAGAACCCACCTCTTTACAACTAATAAGCTCTCATAAAGGACATATCTCTTACTTAATTCAAGTAACTGGTAAAACCGGACACTCTAGCAATCCAGATAGCGGCATTAATAGTATTGAAATTATGAATAATATTATTAAACACTTAATTTTTTTGAAAAATGACTTAAAAAAATACAATCATAAAAATTTTTCTATTCCATATTCAACTATGAACTTATCTTCTATACATGGAGGTGATACAATTAACCGTATTTGTTCTTTATGTACATTAAAATTTGAAATACGACCAATACCAGGACTTACTCTAACACAAATAGAAATTTTAATTCAAGAAAAGTTAAAATCAATCATAAAAAAATGGTCTAATCGTATCATTATCAAAAAACTTTTTTCTAGTGTTCCCCCTTATCAATGTTCACATAAAAAAAATAATATAAAAATAATAGAAGAACTATGCAATTTAAATAGTAAAACAGTGAATTACTGTACAGAAGCTCCTTTTTTAGAAAAGATAGCACCAACGTTAATATTAGGCCCTGGATCTATTAAACAAGCACATCAACCAGATGAATATCTAGATTTATCTTTTATTAAACCTACTAAAAAAATTATTAATAAATTAATATATAAATTTTGTTATTAGATATAATAAATTTTTATAAACCTAACACATGACATACGGTATAAACCGTATCAGATTGATTTAAAGTATAAAAATGGAAATTTTTCACTCCTTCGCGAGATAATGTTTTTACCATATCAATTGCGATACTAGAACCTATATTTTTTTGTGTAATCAAATCATCATCTAATCCATTAAATATTTCAAACATCCAATTAGGAATTTTAACATTAGTCATACTAGAAAAACGTTGTAGTTGCTTAAAATTATAAATAGGTAATATACCAGGTATAATTTCAATATTAATATTATGTTTTAAACAATTATCTCTAAAATATAAATATTTTTCAACATTGAAAAAAAATTGTGTAATTGCTCTACTTGCGCCCGCATCAACTTTTCTCTTTAAACTAACAATATCAAATTCAGAATTTTTTGATTCTGGATGTAATTCAGGATAAGCTGCTACAGAAATATCAAAATTTGCTATTTTTTTTAATAAAATGACTAAGTCAGAAGCGTACATTTTATGTTTCAAGTTTTGTGTTAGTGTATCTCCTCTTAATGCAACAATGCTTTTAATACCATTTTCCCAATAGTTTTCTGCTATCTTTTTTAATTCATCAGGAGTAGAATCGACACAAGTTAGATGAGCAGCAGTAGTAATACCTGTTTTTCTGTATATTTTTTTTACATATTTATATGTTTTTTCACGTTCACCACTATTTGCTCCATAAGTTACAGAAAAAAATCTTGGTTTTAATGTACTAAGTTTTTCAACTGAAGAAAAAAGATTTTTCTCTAAAATAGAGTTTTTTGGAGGAAAAAATTCAAAAGAACATTTTGCAAAATTACGAATGTTTTCTCTTTTTTGTTTTACTATATCTTGATAATATTCAGAAAAAATATGCATATTTAAAACTCCATTAAAATAATTTAATATAAAATTTTTGAAACTTATAAAGGTTACTATAATAAGTATTCTTATAAAGAATATAATTATCATCAATATAAAAAAACTTAAATAAGATCATTCAAGAATTCTATGTATAACAAAAAATATTTATTCAATTCATCCTTAAAAGATTTAAACACATTTGCAATAGATGTAACAGCAAAAAAAATTATTTTTATAAAAACGATTCACGCATTAATAAAAACAGTGAAAAATTGTAAATTATTTCAAATTCCTTATTTAATTTTAGGAGAAGGAAGTAATGTACTCTTTTTGGAAAACTATAAGGGAGTAGTTCTTATTAATAGAATTAAAGGAATAAAAATAACAGAAAAAAATAAATTTTGGATTTTACACGTTTTTTCAGGAGAAAAATGGCATAATCTAGTCAAATATACTTTAAATCTAAATATTTTTGGATTAGAAAATCTAGCATTAATTCCTGGCCGTATAGGATCGGCCGCAATTCAAAATATTGGGGCGTATGGATTAGAATTTAAAGATGTATGTTCATATGTTGATGTATTATCTTTAAAAGATCATAAGATTCAAAGAATTAATAAAAATTCTTGCAAATTTTCTTATCGAAGTAGTATTTTTAAAAATCGATACAATTATGATTATGCTATTATTGCAGTTGGTATAAAGTTGTCAAAAATATGGAATCCAACTATATTCTCTGTATTAAAAAATTACATAAATCTAAAAGACACAACAGCACATAAAATTTTTAATATCATATGTAAAATACGAATTAAAAAATTACCAAACCCTAAAAAAATTGGTAATGCAGGTAGTTTTTTTAAAAATCCTATCATAATAAAAAAACAAGCAGATAAACTTATATCTTTGTATAATATTCCCTACTACCCTCAAAAAAATGGCTTAATAAAAATATCGGGTGGTGCGTTAATTCAAAATTGTAAATTTAAAAACATACAAATTGGAGATGCAGCTATTCATAAAACACAAAAACTAATATTAATAAATAAAAAGAATGCAACTTCTAAAGAAGTTATAAAATTAGCAAAAATAATACAAACATGCATTTTAAAAAAATTCAATGTATTTTTAGAGCCAGAAATAGACTTTATTGGACCCATAGGAAAAATTAATCCATTAAATGTTCTTAATAAAATAGAAACATAATATAATGAATTATTTTTATAAAATACTTGCAATAAAGATGAAAAATTATATAATATTACTTATTAAAAATTTTTTTAAAAAAGCCGGCTTAGCTCAGCAGGCAGAGCAACTGACTTGTAATCAGTAGGTCACCAGTTCAATTCCGGTAGCCGGCAAATATAAAAATGCCTATTTCTAGGTGGGATTCCCGAGCGGCCAAAGGGAGCAGACTGTAAATCTGCCGTCGTAGACTTCGAAGGTTCGAATCCTTCTCCCACCAAACGTATAAAAATTATGAAATGCGGGCATCGTATAATGGCTATTACTTTAGCCTTCCAAGCTGAAGATGCGGGTTCAATTCCCGCTGCCCGCTAAAATTTTAATAAATTTGCTGATATGGCTCAGTAGGTAGAGCACACCCTTGGTAAGGGTGAGGTCCCCAGTTCAATTCTGGGTATCAGCATATTTTAAAAAACGCCCGTTTTTTTAAAAAAATTATCAAAAAAATCTATCATCACTCTCACCCTAATATTTTTATATTTTATCTTAAATTATTATAAATTTTTAATTTATCTAAATTTCTTCAAAAAAAACTGAATCTATTCAAAAAATTTTATTTTTGATTTTTTTAAAGACATCTCAAGAGTGTTTTAAAAAATAAAAAAATAAATATTTAGTATTGATAACATATTTTTTCTATATTATTCAATAATTTTAGGAGAAACTATGAATAAAAATAATCAAAACCAAAAAGAATCTCAAGTTTTAGAGAAAATAAAATGGTTATCTATATCTATATTATTTATTTTGTCATTTTTGACTTATTACTATTTTTATAAAATGGAATTATATATCCGTCTAGTTATCATGTTTTTTCTGATTATATGTGCAATTAGAACTTTATTATGGACAGTAAAAGGAAAACATATTATATCGTATATAAGAGTTTTAAAAAAAGAAATAAAAAAAATAATATGGCCTGAATACAAAGAGACTTTATATACTACGTTAATCGTAATTACTATAACAATTTTTATATCTTTTATTTTATGGATTTTAGATAATATTATATTTCGTTTAATAGCATTTATTATTAGTTTAAGGTTTTAAAGATGCATGAAATTCAAAGAAAAAAAAGATGGTATGTATTACAAGCGTTTTCTGGATTCGAGAGTCGTGTAGCACAATCAATAAAAGAACATGTCAAATTAAATGCCATGGAGAATTTATTTGGAGAAGTAATGGTTCCAGCTCAAGAAGTTATTGAAATGCGATCTGGACAACGTAGAAAAAGTGAATATAAATTTTTTCCTGGATATGTTTTAATTCAAATGATAATGACTGATTCAACATGGCATTTGATAAGAAACATACCTAGAGTTTTAGGTTTTATTGGAGGAAAATCAGATAAACCTTCACCAATCAGCGATAAAGAAGTAGAAATAATTATTAACAGACTACGACAAATTGGTAATAAACCAAGACCTAAAACTTTATTTGAACCAGGTGAAATGATTCGTGTAAACGATGGTCCTTTTGCAGATTTTAATGGTGTTGTAGAAGAAGTTGACTATGAAAAAAGCAGACTTAAAGTTTCTGTATCAATTTTTGGAAGATCAACTCCTGTAGAATTAGATTTTAGACAAGTCGAAAAAAACTAAATTTATTTAAATAAAAATATTTTTATATTTAGAGATAAAAAAATGGCTAAAAAAATACAATCTTATATTAAACTTCAAATATCAGCAGGAATGGCTAATCCCAGTCCACCAATAGGACCTGCTTTAGGTCAAAAAGGTGTTAATATTATGGAGTTTTGTAAAATATTTAATAAACAAACAGAAAACATAGAAAAAGGTCTGCCTATACCAGTAATTATTACAGTTTATTCTGATCGCTCATTTACATTTATTACAAAAACACCTCCAGCATCTGTTTTATTAAAAAAATTATCTGGAATTAAATCAGGATCAAGTAAACCAAAATTGGAAAATGTTGGAAAAATTAGTTATGCACAAATAAAAGAAATAGCGACAATTAAAAACAACGATATGACAGGTTCTAACATTGAAAATATGATGCGTTCAATTGAAGGAACTGCTAAATCTATGGGTTTAATTATCGAGGAATCAAAATGAAAAAAGTTTCTAAACGAATAAAAAACATCAAAAAAAACATTGATTTAGAAAAATTATATCCTTTTGACGAATCAATAACTTTATTAAAAAAATTATCGAAAGTAAAATTTAATGAAAGTATTGATATTGCAATTAATTTAGGAATAAATTCAAAAAAATCTGACCAGAATATTCGTGGTTCAGTAATATTACCAAATGGCATTGGACGTTTTATTAGAGTAGCAGTATTTACTCAAGGTGAAAATGTTCAAATAGCTAAAAAAGCAGGTGCAGAACTAATAGGAATGGAAGATTTAGTTGAAAAAATAAAAAAAGAAGGTATCAATTTTGATTGTGCTATTGCTTCACCAGATGCAATGAAAATAGTAACACAGTTAGGACAAACATTAGGACCACGTGGTCTTATGCCTAACCTAAAATTAGGAACAGTGACAACAAATATTTCTCAGGCAGTTAAAAATGCTAAAACAGGACAAGTGCGGTACCGTAATGACAAAAATGGTATAATTCATGCTACAATTGGTCGAATTAATTTTGAAAAACATTGTATAAAAGAAAATTTTAACCTATTTTTAGAATCTATAAAAAAAGCCAAACCTCCACAATCAAAGGGTACATATATCAAAAAGATAGTTTTATCAACAACTATGGGTGTAGGATTAACACTAGATCCATCTAATTTATATATTTAGTAAAATAATTTTCATCTTTACGCTAGAAAAAAAATTATCTATAATAACCCCATTTTTAATCAAATTAAAAGTTATTATTTATTACATGCATCTTAAAAATAATCCATTTCTAATACTGATAAAAATAATTATGAAAAACCAATAAATATGCAATTGCAAATTTTTTTCAGAAAAGATTGTCTCTTTTTATTTTTTTTATCATAAAATTAATTAAAAATTATTTCTCTCTGTTGAAATAAGGAGAATTGAATAAAAATGCCCTTAACTCTTGATAAAAAGAAAATAATCGTTTCTAAAATTAATAAAATATCTAATATAGCACTATCGGCTGTTATTGCAGATTCTCAAGGTATTTCTGTAAACGAAATAAATGAACTAAGAAAGTCCGGACGTAATATAGGAGTAAAAATGAGTATTGTTCAAAATACTCTATTATCTTTAGGAATTAAAAATACTCTTTTTGAATGTTTAAAAAAAAAAATAAAAGGTTCTACTTTTATTGCCTATTCTATGGAACATCCAGGTAGTGGGGCTAGACTATTTAAAGAATTTTCAAAAAAAAATGCACAATTTAAAATTACAGGAGCAGCATTTGAAGGAAAATTACTGTCTATTCCAGAAATCACTCAACTAGCAGATATGCCTACTTACAAAGAAGCAATCATAAAACTTTTATTTGTATTAAAAATATCAGTTGCTGGAAAACTTATTTATACATTATCTGCCATAAAAAAGAAAAAAGAAACCTCTTAAAGGTTATTATTTTAGATGCTTTGATAACATCTAAAATAATTCTAATTCTTATTAGGAATTATTGTTATGTCTATTACTAAAGAACAAATCTTACAAGCTGTATCAGAAATGTCAGTGATGAATGTTGTAGAACTTATAGCTGCGATGGAAGAAAAATTTGGAGTATCAGCTAATATGTCTATAAGTTCTAACAATAATCTTGAAAAAGATATACATGAAGAAAAAACAGAATTTGATATTTTTTTAAAAGTTATTGGACCTAATAAAGTATCAGTTATTAAAACTGTACGTAGTGCAACAGGATTGGGACTAAAAGAAGCAAAAGATTTAGTAGAATCAGCACCAACTGTTTTAAAAGAAAACATTAGCAAAGAAGATGCAGAATCACTTAAAAAAACATTGGAAGATGTTGGCGCCGAAATCGAAATTAAATAAAAAATTAAATTGTATAATTTAATTAACTTTCAAGAATGGCTGGTGATTTTAACTCACCAGCCTTTTTGATTAAAACATTCAAATTTTTTCTAAAAAATTAAAAATGTCTCTCCCTTAAGACAAAAGTTAAATTATATTTTTAACTTATCTGTCAGAAAATTTAGGAACTCTATGGTTTACTCTTATACCGAAAAAAAACGTATTCGTAAAGATTTTGGCAAACGTCCACAAGTTTTGGATATACCATATCTTCTTTCTATTCAACTAGATTCTTTTAAAAAATTTATTCAACTAGACATAGAAGCTCAACAAGGTTTAGAAGCAGCATTTCGTTCTGTATTTCCAATTCGTAGTTATAATGGAAATGCTGAACTTCAATACGTCAGTTATCGTCTAGGTGAAGCAATTTTTGATGTAAAAGAATGTCAAATAAGAGGTGCTACTTATTCAGCAGCACTAAGAGTGAGACTACGTCTTGTTATTTATGAACGTGATATATTAGAAGCTACTGTAAAAGATATTAAAGAACAAGAAGTTTATATGGGTGAAATTCCGTTAATGACTAATAATGGAACATTTATAATTAATGGAACAGAAAGAGTTGTTGTTTCTCAATTACATCGTAGTCCTGGGGTTTTTTTTGACAGTGACAAAGGAAAAACCCATTCTTCAGGAAAGGTACTTTATAATGCACGTATTATTCCCTACCGAGGATCTTGGTTAGATTTTGAATTTGATCCAAAAGATAATTTATTTGTTAGAATTGATCGACGTCGCAAACTTCCAGTAACAGTCATTTTACGAGCTCTAAATTATAATACGGAAGAAATATTGAATCTATTTTTTGAAAAAAATATTTTTAAAATAGACAAAAACAATATTGAATTAACACTAGTCCCAGAAAGACTAAGAGGTGAAACTGCATCATTTAATATTGAAAAAAGAGGTAAAATATATGTAGAAAAAGGTCGTCGTATTACTGCACGACATATTCAAGAATTAAAAAATGATCAAATAAAATCTATTAAAGTTCCTATTGAATACATTTTAGGAAGAATTGTATCTAAAAACTATTTAGATAAAAAAACCGGTGAAACTATTATTTTTGCTAATACAGAACTATCCTTAGAAATATTAGAAAAATTAAAAAAATCTGGTTTTGATATTATTGAAACACTTTTTACCAATGATTTAGACCACGGTCCATATATATCAGAAACACTCAGAATAGACTCTACTAATGATCGTACAAGTGCACTAATAGAAATTTATCGAGTTATGAGACCTGGTGAACCTCCTACTAAAGAAGCAACAGAAAATCTCTTTGAAAATTTATTTTTTTCTGAAGATAGATATGATCTTTCTTCAGTTGGTAGAATGAAATTTAATAGATCTCTTCTTCGTCAGGAAATTGAAGGATCAGGTACTTTAGATAAAAAAGATATAATTGACGTTATAAAAAAAATAATTGATATTCGTAATGGAAAGGGAGAAGTAGATGATATTGATCACTTAGGCAACAGACGTATTAGATCAGTTGGTGAAATGGCGGAAAATCAATTTAGAATTGGTTTAGTAAGAGTAGAAAGAACAGTTAAAGAGAGATTATCTATTGGCGATTTAGATACCATTATGCCACAAGATATGATTAATGCTAAACCAATATCTGCAGCTGTCAAAGAATTTTTTGGTTCCAGTCAATTATCTCAATTTATGGATCAAAACAATCCTCTATCAGAAATTACACATAAAAGACGAATTTCAGCATTAGGACTAGGTGGTTTAACTAGAGAAAGAGCTGGATTTGAAGTTCGAGATGTACATCCTACTCATTATGGACGTGTTTGTCCTATAGAAACTCCAGAAGGTCCAAATATTGGATTAATAAATTCTTTATCTGTATATGCTCGAACAAATACCTATGGTTTTTTAGAAACACCTTACCGAAAGGTACGAAATGGTTTAGTTACTAAAGAAATTAATTATTTGTCTGCCATAGAGGAAGGTAATTACATTATTGCACAAGCAAATACAAATATTGATAAAAATAATTTTTTTACTGATGACTTAGTAACTTGTCGACACAAAGGTGAATCTAGTTTATTTAATCGTAATCAAGTTAATTATATGGATGTTTCAACTCAACAAATTGTATCTGTTGGTGCATCTTTAATTCCTTTTCTTGAACATGATGATGCAAATAGAGCTTTAATGGGTGCAAATATGCAACGTCAAGCAGTACCTACTTTAAAAGCAGATAAACCTCTTATTGGAACTGGAATGGAACGAGCAGTAGCAGTAGATTCAGGCGTTACAGTGGTAGCCAAAAGGAGTGGTTTTATTCAATATGTCGATGCTTCTCGCATTGTAGTTAAAGTAAACGAAAAAGAAACACATTCAGAAGAAGCAGGAATAGATATTTATAATTTAACAAAATATACTCGATCAAATCAAAATACATGTATCAACCAACAACCTTGTGTAAATTTAAGTGAAATAATAAAAAAAGGAGATGTATTAGCTGATGGTCCTTCTACCGATTTAGGAGAACTGGCATTAGGACAAAATATGCGAGTGGCTTTTATGCCTTGGAATGGATATAATTTTGAAGATTCTATTTTAGTATCAGAAAGAGTTGTACAAGAAGATCGTTTTACTACCATTCATATACAAGAACTATCGTGTATATCAAGAGATACAAAATTAGGACCAGAAGAAATTAGCTCAGATATACCTAACGTAGGAGAAGCTGCATTATCTAAATTAGATGAATCAGGAATTGTTTATATTGGAGCCGAAGTTACTGGAGGCGATATATTAGTAGGTAAAGTAACACCAAAGGGAGAAACACAACTCACACCAGAAGAAAAATTATTACGTGCTATTTTTGGAGAAAAAGCATCAGATGTAAAAGATTCTTCATTAAGAGTACCTAATGGAGTATCAGGAACAGTTATAGATGTACAAATATTTACTAGAGATGGTGTAAAAAAAGATAAAAGAGCTATAGAAATTGAAGAAATGCAATTAAAAAAAGCAAAAAAAGACCTTACTGAAGAATTTAAAATATTTGAATCAAGTTTGTTAACTCACATTAAAAAAACTCTTATATCTTTTGATATTAAAGTAGAAAAACTTAATAAATTAAATTATGAAAAATGGTTTTCAATCGAAATAAAACAAAAAGATAAAAGAAAAGAAATAGAAAAACTTGCAAAACAACATAATGAGTTAAAAGAGGAATTTAATAAAAAAATTGAAATGAAAAGACGTAAAATAACACAAGGTGATGATCTTGCTCCAGGTGTTCTAAAAATTGTAAAAGTGTATTTAGCAGTAAAACGTCAAATCCAACCTGGTGATAAAATGGCAGGAAGACATGGAAATAAAGGAGTTATTTCAAAAATTAATCCTATTGAAGATATGCCTTATGACGAAAATGGTATACCAGTGGATATTGTTTTAAATCCATTAGGTGTTCCTTCTCGAATGAATATAGGACAAATATTAGAAACACATTTAGGCATGGCGGCTAAAGGCATTGGTGACAAAATTAATCATATGCTTAAAAATCAAGAAAAAATTTCTAAATTAAGAAAATTTATACAAAAAGCATTTGATCTTGGAGATAATTTACGTCAAAAAATAAATTTAGATACATTTTCAAACGAAGAAATATTATGTTTGGCAAAAAATTTAAAAAATGGAATCCCTATTGCTACTCCTGTTTTTGATGGAGCGCAAGAAAACGAAATAAAAAAACTTCTAGAATTTGCTGATTTACCTACTTCAGGACAAATTACACTTTTTGATGGAAGAACAGGAGAAAAATTTGAAAGACCAGTTACAGTTGGTTATATGTATATGTTGAAATTAAATCATTTAGTAGATGATAAAATGCATGCTCGTTCTACTGGTTCTTATAGTTTAGTCACACAACAACCACTAGGTGGAAAAGCTCAATTTGGTGGACAACGTTTCGGTGAAATGGAAGTTTGGGCACTAGAAGCATATGGGGCATCTTATACATTGCAAGAAATGTTAACTGTAAAATCTGATGACGTTAATGGAAGAACTAAAATGTATAAAAATATTGTAGATGGAAATCATCAAATGGAACCTGGTATGCCAGAATCTTTTAACGTACTTCTTAAAGAAATTCGATCATTAGGTATTAATATTGAATTAGAAAGCGAGTAATTAAGCTACTCTTAAAATAATAAATAATATTCATAGATTTATCAACTTAAAAAGATTTACTCCGACAGGAGCTGATGCGTGAAAGATTTACTAAAATTTTTAAAATCCCAAACAAAAAATGAAGATTTTGATGCTATTAAAATTTCATTAGCTTCACCAGACATGATTAGATCTTGGTCATTTGGTGAAGTTAAAAAACCAGAAACTATTAATTATCGTACATTTAAACCTGAACGAGATGGATTATTTTGTGCTCGTATTTTTGGTCCAGTAAAAGATTATGAATGCTTATGTGGTAAATATAAAAGATTAAAACACCGAGGTGTAATTTGTGAAAAATGCGGTGTTGAAGTTACACAAAGCAAAGTTAGAAGAGAAAGAATGGGTCATATAGAATTATCTTCACCAACAGCACATATTTGGTTTTTAAAATCTCTACCATCACGAATAGGTTTATTATTGGATATGCCTTTAAGAGATATTGAAAGAGTATTATATTTTGAATCCTATGTCGTTATAGAATCAGGAATGACTAATCTTGAAAAACGTCAAATTTTAACTGAAGAACAATACTTAGATGCATTAGAAGAATTTGGTGATGAATTTAATGCAACAATGGGAGCAGAAGCAATTCAATTTTTATTAAAAGACATTAATTTAACACAAGAATGTAACACATTAAGAATCGAGTTAAACGATACTAATTCTGAAACAAAAAGAAAAAAATTAACAAAAAGAATTAAACTACTAGAAGCGTTTATTCAATCTCATAATAAACCCGAATGGATGATTTTAACTGTATTACCAGTATTACCACCTGATCTTAGACCATTAGTACCATTAGATGGAGGAAGATTTGCCACATCTGATTTAAATGATTTATATCGTCGAGTAATTAATAGAAATAATCGTCTTAAACGTTTATTAGATTTAGCAGCTCCAGATATTATTGTAAGAAATGAAAAAAGGATGTTACAAGAAGCAGTAGATGCTCTATTAGATAATGGTCGAAGAGGAAGAGCTATTACAGGATCAAATAAAAGACCTCTTAAATCCTTAGCTGATATGATTAAAGGAAAACAAGGACGCTTTCGACAAAATCTTCTCGGAAAACGCGTTGATTACTCTGGTCGTTCAGTAATTACTGTAGGCCCTTATCTTCATTTACATCAATGTGGATTGCCTAAAAAAATGGCATTAGAACTTTTTAAACCTTTTATATATGGTAAATTAGAAGTTCGTGGTTTAGCAACTACTATAAAAGCAGCAAAAAAAATGGTGGAAAGAGAAGAAGCTGTAGTATGGGATATCTTAGATGAAGTCATTCGTGAGCATCCAGTTCTATTGAATCGAGCACCTACTTTACATAGATTAGGCATACAAGCATTTGAACCAGTTCTTATAGAAGGAAAGGCAATTCAACTTCATCCATTAGTATGTGCAGCTTATAATGCTGATTTTGATGGAGATCAAATGGCTGTACATGTTCCATTAACTCTAGAATCTCAATTAGAAGCCAGAGCCTTAATGATGTCAACTAATAACATTCTATCTCCAGCTAACGGAGAGCCGATTATTGTACCTTCTCAAGATGTTGTTTTAGGATTGTATTATATGACTCGTGAAAAAATTAATGGAAAAGGCGAGGGAATGTTGCTAAATGGCGCTAACGAAGCAGAAAAAGTATATCACTTAGGTATTGCCGAATTACATTCTTTAGTTAAAGTTCGTATAATAGAATATAAAAAAAATGAAGATAAAAGCTTTACACCAATCAAAAAAATTATCAACACTACTATAGGAAGAGCGATTTTATGGATGATCGTACCTAAAGGACTTCCTTTTAGCATAGTTAATCAAACATTAGGTAAAAAAGATATTTCTAAAATGCTTAATACTTGTTACCGTATTTTAGGACTTAAACCTACTGTTTTTTTTGCTGATCAAATTATGTATACTGGTTTTGCTTATGCAGCAAGATCAGGAGCTTCAGTTGGTATTGATGATATGGTTATACCAGAAAAAAAAGCAAATATTATCAATGAAGCAGAAATCGAAGTTGCTGAAATACAAGAACAATTTCAATCAGGACTAGTTACAGCTGGTGAAAGATATAATAAAGTTATTGATATTTGGGCTGCAGCTAATGAAAGAGTAGCTAAAGCTATGATGGAAAATTTATCTACAGAATCTGTTAAAAATAAAAAAGGTGAAAAAAAGAAACAAATTTCTTTTAATAGTATATTTATGATGGCTGATTCAGGAGCTCGTGGCTCTGCAGCACAAATTCGTCAATTAGCAGGAATGCGTGGTTTAATGGCAAAACCTGATGGTTCTATCATTGAAACTCCAATTACAGCTAATTTTAGAGAAGGTTTAAATGTATTACAATATTTCATTTCTACTCATGGAGCACGTAAAGGATTAGCTGATACAGCATTAAAAACTGCTAATTCTGGATACTTAACACGTCGTTTAGTAGACGTCGCTCAAGATTTAGTTGTAACACAAGATGATTGTCAAACACATGAAGGTATTTTAATGACTCCTCTAATTGAAGGTGGAGATGTAAAAGAACCGTTAAGAGAACGTGTTTTAGGTCGTGTTACTGCAGAAGACATTATTATTCCATACACTAACAAAGTATTAATTAAAAGAAATACATTGCTTAATGAACAATGGTGTGATCTTTTAGAAAATAGTTCTATAGATAACGTAAAAGTAAGATCAGTAGTAAATTGTGATACTGATTTTGGTGTTTGTGCTTATTGTTATGGTCGAGATTTAGCTAGGGGTAATCTAGTTAATAAAGGTGAAGCCATCGGTGTTATTGCAGCTCAATCTATAGGAGAACCTGGTACACAACTTACTATGAGAACCTTTCATATTGGTGGTGCAGCATCAAGAGCAGCAGCAGAATCCAGTATACAAATCAAAAATAAAGGAATTATTAGTCTTAATAATGCAAAATTTGTTACTAATTCTTCAGGTAAAATAGTTATTACTTCAAGAAATGTAGAACTTAATATAATTGATAATTTTGGCAGAACAAAAGAAAGCTATAAGGTACCTTATGGTGCAATTATGGCTAAAGGTGATGGTGAAAAAGTTAAATCTGGAGAGACTGTAGCAAAATGGGATCCACATACTATGCCAGTTATTACAGAAGTTAATGGTTTAGTTCGATTTATAGATATGATTGATGGTCAAAGTATTACACGACAAGCAGATGAATTAACAGGATTATCTTCTATAGTAGTATTAGATACTGCAGAAAGAATGTCAATCGGTAAAGATTTAAGACCAGCATTAAAGATAATCGATCGTAATGGAAAAGATGTTCTTATTTCAGGTACAGATATGCCTGCACAATACTTTTTACCTGGAAAAGCTATTGTTCAACTTGATGATGGAGTAGAAATTAGTTCAGGCGATACATTAGCACGAGTACCCCAAGAATCAGGTGGAACTAAAGATATAACTGGTGGACTTCCAAGAGTGGCGGATTTATTTGAAGCTAGACGTCCAAAAGAATTAGCAATTTTAGCTGAAATTAGTGGTATTATATCTTTTGGAAAAGAAACAAAAGGGAAAAGAAGATTAGTAATTACACCAGTAGACGGTAATGATACTTATGAAGAAATGATTCCAAAATGGAGACAATTAAATGTATTTGAAGGAGAAAGAGTAGAAAGAGGTGACGTTGTGTCTGACGGACCAGAATCTCCACATGATATTCTTAGATTAAGAGGGGTTCAAGCTGTAACTAGATATATTGTAAATGAAGTACAAGAAGTATATCGTTTACAAGGTGTAAAAATTAATGATAAACATATTGAAGTAATTATAAGACAAATGCTTCGTAAAGCCACTATAATTAAATCAGGAGATTCTAATTTTTTAGATGGTGAACAAGTTGAATTTTCTCGTATAAAGATTTCAAATCGTATTTTAAACCAAAAAAATAAAAAATTAGCTTCTTTTTCAAGAGATTTATTAGGTATTACTAAAGCATCACTTGCAACAGAATCTTTCATATCAGCAGCATCTTTTCAAGAGACAACAAGAGTATTAACTGAATCTGCAGTTGCAGGAAAAAAAGACGAATTACGAGGATTAAAAGAAAACGTAATTGTTGGACGTTTAATTCCTGCAGGTACAGGATATGCATATCATAAAGAACGTTTGAATCGTCGTCAAAAAAAACATAATAATTCTACAACAGTTAATAGCTCTTCAATTAGTGTTGAAGAAGCTTCTGCTAGTCTTTCAGAATTATTAAATTCCACTCTTACATAATAAAAATGATTATCTTTAATATTTGTTAAATATATCTAAATTATGGCTGCTCTTAAAAGCAGCCACACTAAAAAGTTAATAATTTATATTAATTAAAGAGTATATGAATCAGTATGATAAAAAATATTAAATTATAAATTAATGATACATCTCATACTATTATAAAATAAAAAAATAATTTTTATAAAATAAAATTACAACTACTATTTTTTACAGATATCCCAAATATAATTTTCAATAAAATTAAACATTTTAGAATTGTTATTAAAAATAAAAATATAATTTATATAGTATCTTTTTGATTATTTTTATATATATTATAATTTGTCTTAAATTAAAAATTTTTCAAATAGATTCTTCTTTTTTTATATTTATTTTTTATAAATATAAAGTTATTTAATTTGAATTAATAAAAAAATTATATGATGTCATAAATAAAAATGTTTTTAATATAATATATTAAATATAGTTTTATAAAAATAACAGCTAAATAAATTATTAATTTTTAAATTTAAATACAAAGGAAAAGTAATGAATAAAACTCAACTAATCGACATTGTTTCTAAAAAGTCTAATTTATCAAAAATACAAGCAAAATCTATTTTAGAAAACACTTTATCAACTATCATTCAATCCTTAAAAAAAGGAGAGTCGGTACAAATAGTTGGATTTGGTACTTTTAAAGTTAATTTAAGATCCTCTCGTACAGGACGAAATCCTCAAACAGGAAAAGAAATACAAATTCCGGCGACTAAAGTTCCTAGCTTTATATCTGGAAAAACATTGAAAAATGCAATCAAATAATGCAAATATATTATATTTTAAAAATATTTAAAGGGGCTTATAAAGCCCCTAATAAAAACTTTTTATATTAAAAAAAATTATCTTTTTTAAAACTAATTTTACATTAAAAGATAACATTAATGTAGAAAAAATATTCAAAATTTTATTAAAAAAAGAAAATATATCATGCCATCAATTAATGTTATAAAAAATGCTTTAATTAGTGTCTCAGATAAAACACATGTTTTAAACATATCAAAAATATTAATAAAAAATAAAATTAATTTGTTTTCAACAGGAGGAACAGCAAAAATTTTAAAAGAAAACAATATACCTGTTATGGAAATATCAGAATATACAAAATTTCCAGAAATAATGGATGGTCGTGTTAAAACATTACATCCAAAAATTATGGCTGGTATTTTAAGAAGAGAAGACGAAGACAATGAAATTATGAAACTATATCAAATCTCTTGTATAGATATAGTTATTGTGAATTTCTATCCCTTTGAAAAAGTACAAAACATCAAAAACAACAATATTGATAACATTATAAATAATATTGATATAGGTGGACCAACTCTTGTACGTGCTTCGGCAAAAAACTATAAAAACGTTATAGTTATAGTGGATTTTTACGATTTTCAAAGTACTATAGATTCTATTAATAATAATACTATGAATATAGAAAAAAGATTTTATTTAGCAACTAAAGCATTTGAATACACAGCATATTATGAAAAAATTATTTCACAATATTTTATAAAAAAAAACATGTTAAACAAAATTTATTGCGAAAATTTATTTCCTCAAGAAATAAATTTTTCTTTTATCAAGAAACAAGATTTGAGATATGGAGAAAATCAACATCAAAAAGCATCTTTTTATATAGACAAAAATATTATAGAATCAGGTACAATAAGTTCTGCGCAGCAAATTCAAGGAAAAACTTTATCATACAATAATGTATCTGATGCTAATACAGCATTAGAATGCGTAAAAGAATTTAATAAACCAGCTTGTGTTATTGTAAAACATGAAAATCCTTGTGGTGTTGCAGTAAGTAATACTCTTTCAGAATCATATTTATCAGCATATTATGCTGATCCTGTTTCAGCTTTTGGAGGTATAGTCGCTTTTAATGTTAAATTAGACAAAAAAACTGCTGAAAACATTATTAATACCAAACAATTTATTGAAGTTATTATTGCACCGGAAATAGATATTTTAGCATTAAAAATACTCAAGCAAAAATTAAATATAAGAATACTCGTGACTGGAAAAATCAAGAAAAATAAAATAAGAATAGATTTTAAAAGAATTACTAATGGATTACTTGTACAAGAATATGACTCTCAAAATATAGATATAAAAACATGGAATTTCGTTACGAAACGTATCCCAACGAAAAAAGAATTAGAAGATTCTATATTTTGTTGGAAAGTAGCTAAATTTGTTAAATCAAACGCAATTGTATACGGTCGTAATCAAACAACTATCAGTATAGGTGCAGGTCAAATGAGTAGAATTTATTCTACTAAATTAGCTAATATTAAAGTAAAAGATCAAAAACAAAAAATTATTGGCGCAACTATGGCTTCTGATGCTTTTTTCCCTTTCAGGGATGGAATTGATAGCGCAGCTTCAATTGGTATTAACTGTATTATTCAACCAGGTGGGTCTATACGTGATAAAGAAATTATACAGGCGGCAAATGAAAACAATATGACAATGATTTTTACAAATAAACGTCATTTTAAACATTAATACAGTTTAAATTATATTTTTTTATCTCGTATATAACATACATTTTTCATTAAAAAAGTTCATGATGTGCTAAATCATCATTTAGGTGTCTATAAAATAATCTAAAAGATGATTTAACATTAAAACAACATAAAGAATTTTAAAAAAACTAATTTTAAACTAATTTACTATTTTTAATTTTTTCTCTCAATATTTTTGTTGCTTGAACCATGTTTTTTAAAGCTAATACTGTTTCAGTCCAGTTTCGTGTTTTTAAACCACAATCTGGATTCACCCAAATACGTTTAAAGGAAACGTATTTCATAGCTTTTTGTAATAACATAATAATTGAGTCTATACTTGGTATATTTGATGAATGTATGTCATAGACTCCAGGACCAACTTCGTTTGGATATTGAAACTCTTTAAATGATTCTAACAATTCCATATCTGAACGTGCTGTTTCTATTGTAATTACATCAGCATCTAATAAAGCAATGGAATTCATTATGTCATTAAATTCACAATAGCACATATGTGTATGAATTTGTGTAGTATTTTTTACACCAGAAGAGCTTAAAAGAAATGCATCAACAGACCAAGATAAATATTTAGACCAAGAACTTTTTCTTAGTGGTAATCCTTCTCGTAAAGCAGGTTCATCAATTTGAATAATTTCTATTTTTTCTTGTTCTAAATCCAAGACTTCATCACGTAATGCCAAAGCAATTTGTGTAGCAATTTTTTTTAATGAAACATCTTCTCTAGGAAAAGACCAAAGTAAAATAGTAACTGGTCCTGTTAACATTCCTTTAATTGGTTTTTTCGTTAAAGATTGAGCATATTTAGACCATGCTATAGTGATTGGTTTTGGACGACTAATATCACCAATAATAATAGGAGGTTTTACACAACGAGATCCATAACTCTGCACCCATCCGTTATCCGTAAATACAAATCCGTCTAAATGTTCACCAAAATATTCCACCATGTCATTTCTTTCAGCTTCACCATGTACTAAAACGTCTATATCTAATTCTTCTTGTGTTTTTATTACTTTTTTAATATGTTTTTTAATACCTTGTGAATATTCATTTTGATTAATTAATTCGTTTTTAAAATCACGACGTAATTTTCTAATATCAATAGTTTGAGGAAAAGATCCGATAGTAGTTGTAGGTAAAATAGGTAAATCAAATTTTTTATTTTGCTCTTTAGAACGAATTTCATAAGAACTAATACGTTGATATTGATTAATTGTAATATTAGACAAACGTTTTTCTACTTCAATTTTATGCACTCTTTTTGAAGTAATGCGTTTATAGATAGGTAAACACCATTTTTTAATTGAAGAAACATCATTTTTATTCAATGCATCTGATAATAATGATATTTCATTACATTTTTGTACAGCAAAAGAAAACCATTCTTTTACTTCTTTATCTAAATTTTTTTCCTCTTTTAAATCAATTGGTGTATGTAATAAAGAACATGATGAACCAATTAATATTTTTTTACGATTATTTAAAATTTTAGAAATAAATTTAAACCATTTTACAAGATCAGAACGCCAAACATTTCGACCATTAATTACACCTAAAGATAAAATCCATTCTGCCGGTATTTTCAGATTAAAATCAAGTAAATCATATTTTCCAGAAATTAAATCAATATGAATACCTTGAATAGGTAAATTGCGAATAAATTCTATATTATGGTTAATATCATCAAAATATGTAGTAAGTAATATTTTTCTTATTCCATAAAGTTTTTTATAAGCATAAGAATAAGCATCTTGCCATTTTTTTGGCAATTCTAAAACTAAAGCTGGTTCATCAACTTGAACAAAATCAATATTACGATCAGATAATTCTTGTAAAACTTGTTTGTATATTATAATTATATTTTCTAACATATCTAAACGATCAAAATGCTTTTCTTTTACTTTTCCCAACCAAAGATATGTAATAGGACCTAAAAGTATAGGCTTAACTTTATGTCCTAATAATAAAGCTTCATCAACTTCATCTAAAATTTGTTTCCAAGAAAATTTTAAAATCTTGTCTTTATAAAATTCAGGTACAATATAATGATAATTAGTATTAAACCATTTAGTCATTTCTGAAGCAGAAATATCTGGAGAACAACCTCGCGCAATTCGAAATAAACAATTTAAATCAATAGAACTATTAAAAGAATTATGTCTTTCTGGTATATTTCCAAGCATCATACTAGTAGTTAAGACATGATCATACCAAGCAAAATCTCCAACTGGTATATAATCAATTCCAAATTCTTTTTGTCTTTGCCAGTTTTTTTTTCTTATTTCATATCCAATAGATAATAAATTTTCAAGTGAAATATCACCAGACCAATATTTTTCTTGAGCTCTTTTTAATTCACGATTCCAACCTATTCTTGGAAATCCAAGAGTATGATTTAAAATTACCATATTATATATCCTATTATTTGTTTAAATTATTATTTTCATCAATTTATAATTGCTTTATTCAAAATACATAATCTATAATTCTAGCATTACGAAAAATTATCAAGCGTAAATAGTTAATTCTTAATATGAAGAAATCTCATGATTGAAATAAAACACCTTCGAACACTACAAGCACTAAAAAATAGTGGATCATTAAGTGCAGCGGCAATTCAACTTCATCAAACACAATCAGCAATATCTCATCAATGTAAAAAATTAGAAAAAAAATTAGGATTTAAATTGTTTATTCGGAAAAGTCATCCTATAAAATTTACAATTCAAGGTGAAATTTTACTTCAATTATCTGAAGAAATACTACCTAAAATAGAAAAAACAATACAAAAATGCACAGATTCTTATCATACAGTTATTCGATTAGCTATAGAATGTCATAGTTGTATTCAATGGTTAACACCAGCATTAAAAATCTTTCAAAAAAAACTACCAAAGGTAAAAATAGATTTTTATTCTGATATGACGTTTGGCCCGCAACCATTTCTACAGAAAGGAAAATTAGATATTGTACTCACTTCTGAAGTACTACCAAGAAGTAATTTGTTTTATGTACCAATGTTTGATTTTGAAGTACGTTTAATTTTGTCTCCTAATCATCCTCTTGTTTTAAAAAAAAATAAAATTACAGCAAAAGACCTTCAATTTGAAACATTAATGACTTATCCTATTCAAAGAAATAAACTAGATATATGGAAAAATTTTTTAAAACCTGCAGGTATTGTACCTATTTTAAAAAATGTAAATAATACCTTGCTTTTAATACAAATGGTATCTGCGCAAATGGGAATTACAGCGTTACCACATTGGGTAGTAGATAACTTTGAACGTCAGGGTTTAATTGTAACGAGAAAAATAGGTAATGGCATATGGAGACGATTATATGTAGCTATACGTAATGGCGAACAAAAAGAGTTAGTTATAAAAAACTTTGTTCATTCTATACACTTACATGCTTGTACTCATTTAAAATTTATTCGCGGTGTATTACAACCGCAAATTTTTAAAATATTTTAATTTAAAATCAATAAAATAATTAATATTAAAAATAGTTTATATTGACTTTATAATATATTTTTTTTATTTTTTATAAAAATTTCATATAAACATTTTGCAACACCATCATTATCATTACTTTCAATGATTTTTACATTTGGTAATGCATTTTTTAAACGTAAATCAGCGTTTTTCATAATATAAGATTTTCCAGAAACAACAAGCATATCATGATCATTCATTCCATCACCAAAAGAAAAACAATTTTTTAAAGGAATGTTTAATAAACGAGATATTAATTTTAATCCATAACCCTTTGAAGATTTTCCTGAAACTACTTCTAAACAACCAGGAACAGAAAAACTAATATTAACTTTATTATTCCATGATTGAATAATTTTTTTTTCAAGATTATATAATTTATGGAAATTTTTACTAGTGAAAAAAATTTTATTAATTTTATTAAATCGAAAATTTTCAAGATTAAAATTTTTATATTCTAATGATGTAAGAGAAGGACAAAAATTATTATCTATTTTATTATTATTTATATACCATTTATTATTTCGATATATTTGCGTAATAATATCTTTATCTTCATATACTATTTTACAAAGTTTTAAAGCAATATCTTTATCTAAATCATCACTAAAAATTAATTTATTATCTAAATCATAAATTCTAGCGCCATTGGAAGTAATCATAAAAGATTGAATATTTAAAATATCTCTAATTTTTATAACATCTAAATAATGACGACCTGAAGCAATAATAAAAAAATTTTTTTTTGTTAATAAATTTATAATTTTTTTAGTATATTCTGTAATTTTATTTTTTGAAGAAAGTAAAGTACCATCTAAATCTACTGTAATAATTCGACACATAAAACAACCTTAAAAATATAATATATTTTATAATAAATAATATTTTATACAAATATTTTATATTGTAAATTTGTAGTTAAAAATCAATTAATTAAAAAATATTAAACTATTTAATTAATATATTAAAAATATAATTAATTAAAACTATTCAATTAAAAATCTTTTATTTAATATAAATGCATTAATAAAATTTATAAAAAGGTTTTTTATGATGCAAAAAAAAACAAACATAATAATACTTGCAGCTGGAAAAGGAACTAGGATGAAATCTAATTATCCTAAAGTATTACATTTTTTAGGTGGAAAAACAATTTTAGAACATGTTATTCAAACTGCACAATCTATAAAACCAAAAAAAATTATATTAGTACATAGTCATGAAAAGAAACTTATATCATCTAAAATCTACAATAATTCTCTCGAATGGGTAATGCAAAAAAAACCAAAAGGAACAGGACACGCTATAAAATTAGCTGTAAAAAATATACCAGATGATGAGAATGTATTGGTCTTATATGGAGATGTACCTTTTATTTCTACAGAATCAATAAAAAAATTACAAAACTCTAAAAAAAACTCAAAAATCAATCTTTTAACTATGAAAGTAAAAAATCCTGATGGATATGGACGTATTTTACGAAAAAGAGGAAAAGTTATAGGAATAATAGAAGAACTAGATGCAACTCAAAAACAAAAAAATATCAAAGAAATATACTCTGGTGTTTTTATAGCTACTAGTCAAGATTTAAAAAGATGGTTAGGAAAAATTAGTAATAAAAATAAAAAAAAAGAATTTTATGCGACTGATATTATTGCTTTAGCTTGTTTTGAAGGGAAATTTATTCAAACAACACAACCTTTAAAGTATCAAGAAATATTAGGGATAAATAACAAATTAGAATTATCTATTTTAGAGAAAATTCTTCAAAAAGAACAAATTAATAAATTACTAATTGACGGTCTGATACTAAAAGATCCATCTCATTTTATTTTAAGAGGAAAATTAAAACATGGAAAAAATATTGAAATAGATACAGGTGTTGTTTTTGAAGATAATGTTGTTCTTGGCGATGATGTAAAAATCGGAGTTGGATGTATTATTAAAAATAGTATTATTGAGAGCAAAACTAATATTCAAGCATATACAATTATAGAAAATGCTAAAATAGGTAAAAATTGTATTATAGGTCCTTTTGCACACTTACGAACAAATACTATATTAGATAAAAAAACTCAAATAGGTAATTTTGTTGAAATAAAAGATAGTATTATAAAACAAAAATCTAAGATTAAACACTTAAGTTATATTGGAAATTCTGAAATTGGAACCAAAGTTAATATTGGAGCAGGTAGTATTACATGTAATTATGATGGTAATAATAAATTAAAAACTATTATTGGTGATAATGTTTTAGTAGGTTCTAATACAGAATTAATTGCACCTATTAAAATTATAAAAAATACAACTATTGCAGCAGGTACTACTTTAACAAAAGATGTTAATAAACCTTGTTTAGTTTATAACAAAAAAGAACAAAAATACAAAGAAAATTGGATACGTCCTAATAAACTCCATCAAAAATAAAAACTATCATTTTTAATTGAAAAATTTATTGTAAAAAAAATTATTTTAATTAAATCTAAAAAGGATATAAATATGTGTGGTATTGTTGGTGCAGTAACACAACGTAATATTATCAATTTCCTTATAAAAGGTATTAAAAAACTAGAATACAGAGGATATGATTCTTCAGGATTAGCTATAGTAAATCATGAGAATAATATTATTAGAATTCGTTGTGTGGGAAAAGTCAATAAATTGATAACAAAGGTAAATAAAAAAAAAATATTTGGAAATATTGGAATTGCTCATACACGCTGGGCTACACACGGAAGAGTGTCTAAAGAAAACACTCATCCACATATTTCTTCAAATATTATTGTTGTGCATAACGGAATTATTGAAAACAATTCTATATTACGTAATTTTTTAAAAACACGGGGATATATATTCTATTCTGATACTGATACAGAAGTAATTGCACATTTATTACATTGGGAACAAAATAAAACAAAAAATTCTATTAAAAATGTTATACAAAAAACCATGAAAAAATTACATGGTAATTACAGTATGGTTATAATAGATAAAAATAATCCATTAGAATTGATAGCAGTTCGATCTAGAAGTCCGTTAGTTATAGGATTAGGTTCTGAAGAAAATTTCATAGCTTCTGATCAGATAGCATTATTACATATTACAAAACGTTTTATATATTTAGAAGAAGGTGATATTGCTATTATTAAAAAAAAAGAAATTGATATTTTTAATAAATACAACTGTATCATTAATAGACAAGAAATAGTATCTAATATAAAATATGAAACAGTAAATAAAGGGAAATATCGTCATTATATGGAAAAAGAAATATATGAACAACCTAGATCTATTGAAAAAACTTTACAAAATCGTCTAAAAAAAAACAATACAATTAATTTTTTAGAATTAGGGAAAAAAGAAGATATTTTATTTTGTAAAATTGAACACATTCAAATAGTTGCATGTGGAACTTCATATAATGCAGCAATGGTTTCTAGATACTGGTTTGAATCTCTTACTAACATACCTTGTGATGTTGAAATAGCTTCTGAATTTTTTTCAAGAAAACTAGCAGTAAGAAAAAATAGTTTTTTAATTACTTTATCACAATCAGGTGAAACTGCCGATACATTATCAGCATTAAGATATTCTAAAAAACTTAAATATTTAGGTAATTTAACTATATGTAATATGGAAGGATCATCTTTAGTTAAAGAATCAGATTATTACTTATCAACTAAAGCTGGAATAGAAATAGGTGTTGCTTCCACAAAATCTTTTACAACACAATTGACTGTTTTACTTATGTTAGTTGCTAAACTTGCAAATTTACAAAAAAAAAGAAATATTGAAAAAAAAATCGTACAAAGTTTAAATGTTTTACCTACCAGAATTCAAGAAATTTTAAAAAAAAATCCATTAATTAAAAATATGGCAAATCAATTATCTAACAAAAAAAACATATTATTCATTGGAAGAGGTGAGTACTATCCTATTGCAATGGAAGGAGCTTTAAAATTAAAAGAAATTTCTTATATTCATGCTGAAGCTTATCCTGCTGGAGAACTAAAACATGGACCTCTTGCTCTAATTGATAAAAATATACCAGTAATTATTATCGCTCCAAAAAATTCATTATTAGAAAAAATTAAAAAAAATATTAAAGAAATATCTTTAAGAGGCGGGTTGATTTACGTTTTTTCAGATCAAGAATTTGATTATGAAAAAAATGTAAATTGTATTAAGCTTCCATATATAGAAGAATTAATAGCACCTATTTTTTATACCATTCCTCTGCAGTTACTTGCTTATTATATTGCCTTAAGTAAAAAGAAAAATATTGATCAACCAAGACATCTTGCTAAATCAGTTACAGTAGAATAACAATATAAAATAGTTTTATTGTAAATAAAAGAATATTTTTTGAAATAAAAAAGAGTATGAGTTTTTAATTTCAAATAAAGTTGTTCTCATACTCTGTATGAAAAAATTGTTATAAATTGTCCATATCTATACTATAAGATTTATTTCCTAAATTAGGATTCTATAGCTATTTTTAATTTTTTCATTGCATTTTTTTCTAATTGTCGAACGCGTTCTGCAGAAATACCATAATTCCTTGCTAATTTTTGTAAAGTATTTTTTTTATCTTTATCTAACCAACGTGCTTGAATAATATTACGACTACGTTCATCTAATCCTAATAACGCATTATTAAGTTTATTTGCAGCATGTTCTTCCCAGTTATCTGCTTCTACACCATTAGCAAAATTAGACGTTTTGTCTTGTAAATATTGTATAGTATTACTATTTTTTCCATCTATATAGTCATCTTCTGGGAAAGGATTAAAAGTAACATCCTGAACTGACATTCGTGATTCCATTTCTCTTACGTCTTTACTACTAACTCCTAATTCTTTTGCGACTATCTTTATTTCTTCTTCATTAAACCAACCTAATCTTTTTTTTGTTTTTCTCAAATTGAAAAATAATTTTCTTTGAGATTTAGTAGTAGCCACTTTGACGATACGCCAATTTCGTAAAACATACTCATGAATTTCTGATTTGATCCAGTGAACAGCAAAAGAAACTAAACGAACTCCTATTTCAGGATTAAATCTACGTACTGCTTTCATTAAGCCAATATTTCCTTCTTGTATAAGATCAGCTTGAAGCAAACCATATCCTGAATAAGTACGTGAAATATGAATTACAAAACGAAGATGAGATAAAATTAAAGTTTTTGCTGCTTCTAAATCACCATTATAACGCAAACGTTTAGTGAGTAATTTTTCTTCTTTAAGTGATAGCATTGGCCATAAATTAGCGATTCTAATATAAGCATCTAAATTACTTGGTGGTGTCACAGATAAAATCTGTAATTTATTAATCATTTTTATTCCCGCATCAACGAATTATACAAACTAAAATATGAATATGTGGGACATTAGTATGATACTTTAATTAAAAATATAAATCAAAGATTTATCTTGATAATACAAAAAAATATTTTTATTCTTTACTAAAGATAGCATTAATAAATTCTTTACCATTAAACACACCTAAATCTTGTGTTTTTTCACCAATTCCAACGTAACGAATAGGGATTTTAAATTGATTTGCTAATGAAAAAACAACTCCTCCTTTAGCTGTTCCATCTAATTTAGTAATTATAATACCAGTTAAATTTAAGGCTTTATGAAATATTTCTGTTTGTGATATTGTATTTTGTCCATTACAAGCATCAACAGTTAGCACTGTTTCATGTGGTGCAGATGCATCTATTTTTTTTATTACTCTAACAATCTTTTTTAGCTCTTCTATTAAATGTAATTTATTATGTAATCTACCTGCTGTATCAATAATTAAAACATCTACTTTTTTTGCTTTTGCGGATTTTATTGCATCGAATACTACTGCTGCTGGATCTGAATTAAAACTTTGAGCAATTACCGGTATTTTATTTAATTTTCCTAATATTTGTAATTGTTCTATACCTGCAGCTCTAAATGTGTCTCCAGCTGCTAAAATTACAGATTTACCTTCTAATTTATATTTTTGTGCTAATTTAACGACAGTTGTAGTTTTTCCTGTACCGTTAACGCCTACTACTAAAATGACAAAAGGTACACGATTAGATATTTTTAAAGGTTTTTCTACTTTTTGTAAAATATTGTACATATTTTTTTTTAATAAAAAATATACTTTTTCAGGAATACATGAATCTTTATAATTAATTTCCTTAATTAAATTATTAATAATTTGATCTGTAGTATTAACTCCAATATCAGCAAGTAACATTTTTTCTTCTAATTCTTCAAAAAGAATTTTATCAACAGTTGTTGATAAAAAAATATGATTAATACCATCACCAAGAATTTTTTTTGTTTTATTTAAACTTTTCTTTAAACGCGCAAAAAAATTTATTTTCGTATTTTTAATAATTTTTGAATTGTTATTATTTAATATTTCTATTTTTTCGCCTTTAATATCATTTTTTTGAATTAATGAAGTTTTTAAGTTATATAAACTTTGATTAATTTCTAGTGTTTTATTTTCTTTATCAAGTATTGTTTTATTTAATAAATCGTTGTTTTTGTTTTCTGTTTCTTCTTTATTTTCTACGGTTTTTTTTCTTCTTATTGTGGAACTAAACCAAGAAAAAAAACCATTTTTTTTTTCATCTTTCATATTGTTCCTCTTTTACTTTACAAATAAAAACTATTTTTATAAAACATGTAATATCTTTTAAAAAAATATTTATTTACATTATTATTAATATTAAAATAAATTATACCACTAAGATAAATAATATAATAAAATGCATAATTATTTTTTAAAAAAAAACGGAAAAATCTACATTATTTCTGGAAAATTTAAAGGAAGAAAAATATCTTTTAATAGTACTGTCAATTTACGTCCTACTACTAATCAAATAAGAGAGACGCTATTTGAATGGTTATCTAAATACATAAAAAATTCTCGATGTCTTGATTGTTTTGCAGGTAGTGGTGCGCTAGGAATTGAAGCTATATCTCGTTATGCTGCATTTTCAACTTTTCTAGAAATAAAAAAAAAAACAATAATTGATCTTAAAAAAAATATTAAAAAATTAAATATACATAATGTAGAAATTATACATACAAATACTTTAAGTTGGCTTAAAAAAAACGGTAAACCATATGATATAATATTTATTGATCCACCTTATTATCAAGGATTGATTGAATCAACTCTTAATTTATTAGAAAATAATAAATGGATTAAAAACAACTCTCTTATTTATATCGAAAAAGAAAAACAAAAACCTCTTATAATACCCCAAAATTGGATTTTGCATAAAAAAAAAATTACAAACCATATTGAATGCTATCTTTATTTTTTTAACATATCAAATTTATAATATATATCAAAATATTTAATAATACATATTAATTTAAATCAATTTAAAAAGGTAAAATATTTATGAAAATTTTAATTTGTCAAAATACAACACTTGATTTATTTTGTAAAAATCCTATTCAAATTTTAGAAACATCTAATAACGGTGCTGTAACAATTTTAAAAAACAATACTCCTATTTTTTATGCAGTAACTCCTTTTTTTTTAAAAAAAATATTTGATCTCGAATATGACTCTGTATATAAAAATGTGAAAAAACAAAATATAAATAAAAAATTTTCTATGCATTCTCAATGGATACCTGATAAAGATTTTATTCATCAAGCTGCATTATGGGGTATCATGTTAAATAAAGAAGTATCAAAATCTGAACTGGCTGCTTTTATTTCATATTGGGAAGTAGAAGGTTGTTTTTTTCATCATATACAATGGCAACAAAAATTAGCTAGAAGCTTACAAAAAAGTAGATCAATTAATAATTTTCAACAAAAAAAAAGAGATGTTACCTATATACCAACACCAGATCAAACTATACCAAATGGATTTAGAGGTAAATAATGACATTTCATACTGAATTCTTTAAACGTCTTAAACGTCTCATGCCAAATAATATTAAACCAAAATTTGATAATGATGAAGATTTATTAGCCTGGAATCAAGAACAAGGTAGATTATCTTCTGAATCTATATTACGCGAAAATAAAGCCATGAGAATGCAACGTGTCTTAGGAAGATCAGGTATCCGAGAATTATATATGAATTGTTCATTTGATAATTATAAAATTCAACATGATGGTCAAAAAAGGGTATTAAAAGCATCAAAAAGATATGCAGAAGAATTTAATCAAAACATAGCTAGTTTTATTTTTTCAGGAAAACCAGGAACGGGAAAAAATCATTTGGCATCAGCTATAGGAAATTATTTAATTTTACATGGAAAAAGTATTTTACTCGTTACTGTAGCTGATTTAATGTCAAATATGAAAGGTACATTTAGTGGTGCTAGTAATGTTACTGAAGAAAGTTTATTAAATAATCTTAGTAGCGTTGATTTACTAATGATTGACGAAATTGGTATGCAAACTGAATCTCGTTATGAAAAGGTAATTATTAATCAAATAGTTGATAGAAGATCATCGTCTAAACGATCGACTGGAATGTTGTCGAATTTAGATCATAATGGAATGAAAAATTTATTAGGTGAAAGAGTAATTGATAGGATGCGCTTAGGTAATAGTTTATGGTTAACTTTTGAATGGGATAGTTATAGACAATATGTCAAAGGAAATGAATATTAATAAATTTAATATAATTCTAAAAAATTTCTATTTAACTCTACAAACATATTGACCAGATCGAGTATCTACTTTTACTAATGAACCAATTTGAATAAATAATGGTACTTTTACAATAGCCCCTGTACTTAAAGTAGCTAATTTAGTAACATTAGTATTAATAGTATCACCTTTTAAAGTGGATTCTGTATTCGTCACTTTAAGTTCTACAAAATTTTTAGGTGTAATTGAAATTGGCTGATTATTCCATAAAATAACAATACATGGATCTTGTTCTAATAACCATTTTTTATTAGAACCAACAATTTTTTTTTCAACTGATAATTCTTCAAAGGTATTTTTATTTATAAAATACCAAAAACGACTATCATTATATAAATAATGAATTTTATATTCTACAATATCAGCTATTGCTAAAGAGTCTGTGGACTTAAAAGTTTTTTCTATAAGTTGCTTTGTTGAAAATTTTCTTAATTTGACACGAACAAAAGCCTGTCCTTTTCCAGGTTTAACAAACTCACTAGATTCTATTAAATAAGGTTCGTTTTCAAATATAATTTTACAACCTGAACGAAAATTATTGCTATGATATACTCTCATATAAACCTCTATTGTTGTAAAATATATAAAAATGAAAACAACAAAAAATGTAATCAGAAAAAAAGACAACTGGTTACATGAACTATTTAATTCTATTACCCAACCGAGAGAATTATTAAAAATTCTTAATTTAGAAAGTTATATTCAATATTCTGAATTAAAAAAAAATAAAATATTTCCATTTCGCGTACCATATTCTTTTGTTTTAAGAATGAAAAAAGGTGATCCAAACGATCCACTTTTTTTGCAAGTAATGACTAATAATCAAGAATTTTTAAATTTTTCAGGATATATCAAGGATCCTATAAAAGAAATAAATCACATCATTTTACCTGGATTACTACATAAATACAATGATCGAGTTTTATTGATTGTAAAAACAAACTGTGCTATTAATTGTAGATATTGTTTTAGAAAATATTTTCCGTACGAAAAAAATCAAGGAAAAAAAGACAATTGGATTCAAGCACTTGAATATATAAAAAATAATAAAAAACTAAATGAAGTTATTTTATCAGGTGGAGATCCATTAATGGCTAAAGATCATGAATTATCATGGCTTATTAAATCATTATCTAAAATCAATCATATAAAAAGATTAAGAATACATACTAGATTGCCTATTGTTATACCTAATCGCATTACTTCTAATCTTTGTCAAATATTTTGCAAATCACTAAAAAAAATTGTTTTAGTAACTCATATCAATCATCCACAAGAAATAAATAAAGAATTAAGTGAAAGATTTTTAAAATTAAAAAACTCGGGTGTAACTTTACTAAACCAAAGTGTTTTATTAAAAAATATTAATGATAATCCTATTATTTTAGCAAAATTAAGTGCTCTCTTATTTGAAAATAATATTCTTCCATATTACTTACATATTTTAGATAAAGTTAATGGTACAATGCATTTTTCAGTTTCAATTAGACAAGCAAAATCTATTATGAAAAATCTAATGAAAATGATATCTGGTTATCTAGTACCTAAATTAGTTTGTGATACTGGTTCAAAACATAATAAATTAATTATTGTTTAAATACGATGATAAAAAAAACTTTCCTCAGAATCATTAAATCTGAGGAAAGAAATAATTCAAATAATCTTAATAAGATAAAACGAATAAACTTACATCATTCCACCCATTCCACCCATTCCACCTGCAGGAGAAGGGCTAGAATCAGAAGATTTATCTTCTTTTGGTAGATCAGTAACCATACATTCGGTTGTTATCATTAAACCAGCTACTGAGGCTGCATATTGTAAGGCAGAACGTGTAACTTTAGTAGGATCTAATATACCAAAATCTATCATATCACCATATTCATCAGTGGCTGCATTATAACCGTAATTACCTTTCCCGTCTTTTACATTGTTAGTAACTACTGAAGGTTCTTCACCTGAATTTGACACAATTTGACGTAATGGAGCTTCCATTGCACGTAAAGCAACTCGAATACCTACATTTTGATCTTCATTTTGACCACGTAAATTAGATATTTTTCCTGCTACTCGAACTAATGCGACACCACCACCAGCAACTACACCTTCTTCTACTGCTGCACGAGTTGCATGTAATGCGTCTTCAACACGAGCTTTTTTCTCTTTCATTTCCACTTCTGTCGCTGCACCTACTTTAAGTACTGCAACTCCTCCTGATAATTTGGCTAAACGCTCATTTAATTTTTCTTTATCATAATCAGAAGTAGCTTCTTGAATTTCTTGACGAATTTGACTAATACGACTTTGAATTGCGTGTTTTTCTCCAATGCCGCCAATTATAGTTGTCGTATCTTTACTAATAACAACACGCTTTGCTTGACCCAAATCTTCTAAAGTAGATTTTTCTAGTTCCATTGCTAATTCTTCGGAAATAACAGAACCACCAGTAAGAATAGAAATATCTTGTAGCATTGCTTTACGACGATCTCCAAATCCAGGAGCTTTTACTGCAGCTACTTTTACAATTCCTCTCATAGAATTAACTACTAATGTAGCTAAGGCTTCACCTTCTAAGTCTTCTGAAATAATTAATAATGGTTTTCCTGATTTTGCAACAGATTCTAGTATCGGTAACATCTCACGAACATTAGAAATTTTTTTATCTGCCATTAAAATATAAGGATTTTCTAATTCAACAACACCTGTTTCTGGTTTATTGATAAAGTAAGGAGATAAATAACCTCGATCAAATTGCATACCTTTAACAACTTCTAATTCGTTTTGTAGACCTGTACCTTCTTCTACTGTAATCACTCCATCATTACCAACTTTTTCCATTGCTTCTGCAATTAATGCTCCAACTTTCTCGTCTGCATTTGCAGAAATAGTTCCAACTTGTGTAATAGCTTTAGAATCAGAACATGGTACAGATAAATTTTTTAATTCTTCTACTGCACTAATAACAGCTTTATCAATTCCACGTTTAAGATCCATGGGATTCATTCCAGCTGCTACTGCTTTTAGACCTTCGTTTACTATAGATTGTGCTAATAATGTTGCTGTTGTTGTTCCATCTCCTGCTGCATCGTTCGCTTTTGATGCAACTTCTTTTACCATTTGAGCTCCCATGTTCTCAAATTTATCTTCTAATTCGATTTCACGGGCTACTGATACACCATCTTTAGTGATACTAGGTGCTCCAAAAGATTTATCTAGAACAACATTTCTACCTTTTGGTCCTAAAGTCACTTTAACTGCATCAGCTAAAACATTAACTCCACGAAGCATTTTAATTCGGGCTTCGTTACCAAATTTTACATCTTTAGCAGCCATTTTTACATTCCCTTAAATAATTTTTTAATGGATATAGCGTATAGTTTACTTAGTTTACTTTACTTAGTTTACTATTCAACAATTGCTAAAATGTCACTTTCAGTTAAAATTAATAATTCTTCGTTATCAATTTTTTCTGTTTTTGCACCATAGCCTTCATTAAAAATAACAACATCACCTACTTTTACATCTAATGGCTTGATTTCTCCATTATCTAAAACACGACCTTTACCAACAGCTGTCACCGTTCCTCTAGTAGATTTTCCTGCAGCAGAACCCGTAAGAACAATACCACCAGCAGATTTAGATTCAACTTCTTTACGTTTAACAAGCACACGATCATGCAACGGACGAATTTTCATATAAGAACACTCCTGTGAATAATCTTGCTTAATTATTTTATAATTTATTATCTTGAAATAATTAAAAATGTTTTCTTATTTTAAATATATGGATCTTTATTAAAACTTTCAAGGGTCAACATTATTTTTTTATATTTTTATTAAAAATTTTTTTAATTTTTAAAAACAATAAATAATTATTAGACAAATAAAAAAACATTGACAATGTTTCATATTTGATGATTTAATGTAATTTTACAGATAAGCCCGGATAGCTCAGTCGGTAGAGCAGGGGACTGAAAATCCCCGTGTCGGTGGTTCAATTCCGCCTCCGGGCATATTATAACCAAAATTATTTTCCGATACAAAAACTAGAAAAAATATGATTCAATAAATCATCAGAACTGAACTTACCTGTAATCTCCCCTAAAAATCTATTTATTAAACTAAGCGATTCAGCCAAAAACTCAATATTATTGAATAATAACCAATTTTTTTTAGCAACTAAAAATTCATTATATGCCAAATCAATCTGATTAATATGACGTCTACGAGCAATAAAAACACCTTCCTTACTGCTATTTTTTTCAACTTTTACAATATAATTACGTAATGTATCGATACCTTGACCTGTATATGCAGAAACACTAATACAAGATAAACCATCTATTTCTTCAATTCCAAAGTTATCTTTCACTAAATCGTTTTTATTTAAAACAAAAGTCACTATTATATTATCAGAAATTTTTTTAATAAAATCGTTGCATATTTTTTTTTGTTTTAATTTACTCATGGTTTTATCAATAACAAAAAGAATATGATCAGATTTTTTAATCACATCCCACGCCCGTGTAATTCCAATGCGTTCTATTTTGTTATTTGTTTCGCGTAAACCAGCAGTATCAATTAATTTACATGAAACACCATTAATATTTACATATTCATAAAGAAGATCTCGTGTAGTACCAGGAATATTAGTTACTATAGCTCTATCACGGCATGATAAAATATTCAATAAACTAGATTTTCCTGCATTTGGTAAACCAACAATTGCTATTTTTTTTCCTTCTCTTAATAAATTTCCTTCTGAGATAGTTTTTTTAATTTTTTTAAATTTATTATTTAATTCTCTAAATTTCTTATTAATTAATATTTCAAGATTAATATTAATTTCATCTTCTGAAAAATCTATACTAGATTCTAAACTCACACGAAATTCAATAAGTACTTTTATTAATTTTTCAATAGAAAGAGAAAAACCTCCTTCCAATGAATTTAATGATGCGCGAGCAGATAATTCCGTTTCTGAATTAATTAAATCATCTATAGCCTCCGCTTGAATTAAATCTATTTTCCCATTTAGAAACGCACGTTCAGAAAATTCTCCTGGTTTAGCCATTCTAGTGTATTTAACAGAAATGATTCTCTTAATTAATAAATCCATGATTAATGGGCTACCATGTCCTTGTAATTCTAATACATCTTCACCTGTTAGTGAATAAGGAGCAGGAAACCATAAAGAAATGCCTTTATCTAGTATTTGATTATTTTCATCTAAAAAGTTTGAATAAGTAGCAAATCTTGCTCGAGGAATTTTACCTAAAATTTCTATAGCAATTGTTTTCGCTTGAAAACCAGATACTCTTAATATTCCAACAGCACTCTTTCCGGGACAAGTCACTTGTGCGACAATAGTTTCATTATGAATCATACAGTATTTTCTTAATGTAAATATTAAAAAACTAAAAACTCACATCTTTTATAACGTTTAAAAATGTCTTCACATACCATTTCATATTTGATTTAACTTAGAAAAAATAAATTTTTGTTGTATAATTGTAACTGTATTACTAACAATGTAATATAAAACTAATCCTGCAGGAAACCATAAAAAAAAGACTGTAAAAATAACAGGCATAAAATTCATAATCTTCTTTTGAATAGGATCGGTAATATTATTATTAGATGATATCTGTTGCATAATAAACATTGTCAAACCCATTATTATAGGCAATATATAATATGGATCTTGACTAGACAAATCATTAATCCATAAAAAAAACGGAGCATGACGTAATTCTACTGAACTAATAAGCATATAATAAAGAGATAAAAAAATTGGCATCTGAATAAAAATAGGTAAAAAACCACTTAATGGATTTATTTTTTCTTTTTTATATAAAAATATTATTTCTTGACTAATACGTTTTTTATCATTTTTAAATTTTTCTTTTATTTCTTTAATTCTAGGTTGTAAAGCACGCATTTTTATCATAGATACATATTGTGCTTTTGTTAAAGGATAAGTTATCGCTTTCATGATGAAAGTAATTACAACAACAGAAAATCCCCAATTTCCTATAATTTTATGCAAGATAGTTAACAATTGAAACAATGGTTGTGATAAAAACCAAAGCCAACCGTAATCTACTGTTAAATCTAAATTTGGTGCTACCAATTTCATTTCTTTTTGTATTTCAGGACCAATCCATAATTTTGATTTCAAGACATATCTTGAATGAGGTAAAACATTAATTGGAGGAGATTTATAACCAATTGCAGCAATGTTATTATCTAAATTAGATGTATATATTGTATTATCGCCTATAGTAGTATCACTAGGAATCCATGCAACAGCAAAGTACTGTTGTAACATTGCAATCCATCCATTCTTAGTAAGAATATGTAAATTTTTATTATGAGAAATAGAATTAAATTCATATTTTTCATATTTATTATCAACACTTGAATAAGCAGCACCACGAAAAGTTTGAAGAGCAAAATTTTTACTATAAAGATTACGTTTTTCAGGTAAATTTATTGTTTGTTTTATCTGTCCAAACATATTCATTTCTAATGCGTTTTTAGTGGTATTATAAATATCATATTCTATTTCAATATCATATCTTTTAGGTTTAAGAATGAAAATTTTTGTATAAATTACGCCATTTTTATCAATCCATTTTATTGGTACACGTAATTCCTTTTTGTTATCTTCTAATTCAAAAAAATTTTTTTTTGAAGTATATAGTGGCCTAATATTATTTGAACTATCTGGTCCATCTTTTCCGATTAATCCACTTTGAGCTTGATAAATAAAATCAGATGTAGTTTCAAGTAATTTTAAAGGTTTAGATGAATTTAGTCGATCTTTATATACAAGTAAATTAGCTTCTTCTATATCTCCTCCATACATATTTACCACTAAACTAATTACGTCATTTTTTATAAAAATTTGGTTTTTATGTTTCTGTGGTCTAATAAAATTCAATAGTGAATCTGTTTTTTCATTTGTCTTATTACTTAAAAATGATTGATTTTGCCACGCCTGCCAAAGTAAAAAAGAAACAAATAAAAAAGCAAAAATAAAAAAATTACGTTGTACTTCCATAATATAGTATTCACTTTTATATTTAATATTTAAAGGTAAATAATTATATCTATTTTTTTAAAGAATATTACCGCAATTAAAATACAGTTGTTAAAATAATATTTTTAATTACGCTAAAATAACACAATATTAAAATGATATATGTAAATTAGACTAATTTAAAAACACTTTAACTTTACTTATTTTAAAATAAGTTTAATCAATTTTGAAAAATTATCGACGATAACTCAACCATAAAATCTTTAACATATCTATTATTTTTTTGTTAGTTAAATAAAGAACATTTTTTTTTGTTATAACTATGTAATCCATTAAAACTAACTGATGTTGTAATAAACGAAAAGTTTCTCTAATTAGTCGCTTAATTAAATTTCTATCATGAGAATATTTAATGTTTTTACGGGAGATACTCAAACCTAATCTAGGATATTCTAATAAATTAAAACGTCCTAAAATGATGATTTCTCCAGTAGTTTTTTTATAAGATTTTTTAAAAACATTTTGAAAACTTATAGAATTTGACAATCGTAATTGTTTTTCAAAAAAATAATTAAGCACAGTATATAACCTGCTATTTGCTAGAAACAGTTAAACGTGTTCTTAATTTAGCACGTCTGCGTGATAAAATATAACGACCATTTTTTGTTGACATACGAATTCTAAATCCATGTGAACGATTACGTTTTAATATTGACGGTTGGAAAGTTCGTTTCATTTTAATATTTACCTGAGAATTTATTATTAAATATAATTTATAAAATTTATTTTTGATTAAAAATAATTATTCTAAATAATATAGTCAATTAACTTTATTTACATTGTTAATTATAGAAGTGATTTGTAAAAAATTACAAACGAAAAAACTTTCTAAATTAACTTATCTAAAAAAAATATTTTTAATGTTTTATTCTGGTATGATAACTATGTTTTCATTTATAAGTTGAAAATAATAGTACATCTAAAAATCACTTCTTTAGATAAATAAAATATCTCAACAATATATTACATCCTTTTCGTTATACTCACCAATCTTAGATTGTATAACTTTTAATATAAAAAAATATAATTTTATATAAATTTTTCACATAAAATTATATATATCAAAATAAATGTAATAAAAAAACAACAATTTTCAAATTTTATTTTTTATTAATTTTGTTCGATTGGAGTCTACCGTGTCACTTTGTCTTTGGAAACAGTGCCTCGACCGGTTACAGAATGAGCTACCAAGTACAGAATTTAGTATGTGGATACGCTCTCTGAAGGCGAAACTAAAAAATAATATCTTAAAAATATATGCTCCAAATAAATTTGTTTTGGATTGGGTTAAAGATAAATACTTAATTCATTTTAAAATAATACTGCAAGATTTTTGCGGTTCTGATTCTCCATTAATAAAATTTGAAATATATAAAAAACCTAAAGAAAAAAATACAAAAAAAAATATTTTAAATAATAATTATAATATAAATAAAAAACAAATCTGGAATCAAATTCCGGTACTTAAAAAAACATCTTATCGTTCTAATATTAACAAAAAATATAATTTTGAAAATTTTATAGAAGGAAAATCTAATCAACTCGCTCGATCTGCAGCATCTCAGGCAGCAAAAAATCCTGGAAATTCTTATAATCCATTGTTTTTATATGGAGCTACAGGATTAGGTAAAACTCATTTACTTCATGCTATAGGAAATGGAATTTTAGCATATAAATATGATATTAAAATAATTTATATGCACTCTGAACGTTTTGTTCAAGATATGGTTAAAGCTTTACAAAATAATGCTATTGAAAAATTCAAACTATATTATCGTTCCGTCGATGCATTATTAATAGATGATATTCAATTTTTTGCACATAAAGAACGTTCGCAAGAGGAATTTTTTCATACATTTAATGCTTTAATAGAAGGAAATCAACAAATTATTTTGACTTCTGATCGATATCCTAAAGAAATAAATGGAGTAGAAGATCGTCTTAAATCAAGATTTGGTTGGGGTCTTACTGTTGCGATAGATCCACCAGAATTAGAAACTAGAGTTGCTATTCTTATAAAAAAAGCTGATGAAAGTAATATTATATTATCTGATGAAGTGGCTTTTTTTATCGCTAAACGTTTACGTTCTAATGTTCGTGAACTAGAAGGTGCGCTTAATAGAGTTATTGTTAATGCTCATTTCACTCATCGTACTATTACAGTAGACTTTGTTAGAGAGGCTCTTAGAGATGTACTTGCTTTACAAGAAAAAATTATTACGATTGATAATATTCAAAAAACAGTAGCAGAATATTATAAAATTAAAGTTTCTGACTTATTATCTAAAAGACGTTCACGATCAGTAGCTCGTCCAAGACAAATGGCGATGGCGATGGCTAAAAAACTTACTAATCATAGTCTTCCTGAAATTGGAGATGCTTTTAGTGGAAGAGATCATACAACAGTATTACATGCATGTCGTAAAATTAAACAATTACGAGAAGAAAGTCGGGATATTAAAGAAGATTTTTTAAATTTAATCAGAACTCTATCAGTGTGACTATATGAAATTTAATATTAAAAATAACATTTTAACTAAACATTTACAAAAAATAAATCGCTTAATTGTTAAAAATACTTCTCTTCCTATCTTAGAAAATATTTTAATTGTAATTAAAGAAGGAATATTATCTTTAACAGCAACTAACATAGAAATAGAATTAATTTGTAATATAAAAATATTAACAGAACATAAACCGGGTTCTGTTACAGTTTCAGGTCGAAAGCTATTAGATATTTGCCGTAATACATCAGAATCATCAGAAATTAAAATAAAAATAGATGCAAATAAGATGCATATTATTTCTAATAATAGCAATTATGTATTAACTATTTTACCTTCTGATGATTTTCCAAATCATAATAATTTTCAACATGTGTCAGAATTTTTTATATCTTCAAATATTCTTAAAAAAATGATAGAAAAAACTCAATTTGCTATGGGAAAACAAGACGTACGATATTATCTTAATGGAATGTTATTAGAAAAAAATAGTACATCGCTTTATACTGTTGCAACAGATGGCTATCGTTTAGGAATTGCAAAAGATTTTCTACGAGGAAATATTATTCCATTTTCAGTAATTATTCCAAGAAAGGGAATTATTGAATTATACAAATTGTTGAATATTAAACCCCAATTAATACATGTTTTAATCGGAAAAAATAATATTAGAATACATATAGAAGAGTTAATTTTTACTGCTCAATTAATTGAAGGTCAATATCCTGATTATAAAAGTATTTTATTAAAAAAGAAAAATTATCCTATTATTTTAAATCACAAATTATTAAAACAGTCACTATTACGTGTTTCTATTTTAGCAGATAAAAATTTTTGTGGAATAGAAATGCATATCAAGAAAAATGAATTTAAAGTATTATCAGATAATCAAGAAGAAGAAAAAGCAGAAGATTCATTTAAAATTAATTATTGTGGTGACGAAATAGAAATTTCAATTAATGTATATTATATATTAGATGTACTAAATACTATCAATAGTGAAAATATTTTTTTGTTTTTAAATGAATCTAACAATGCCATACAAATTGAAGCAGAAAACGAAAATACATCTTTATATGTAATCATGCTTTTACGACGTTAAAATTTGAAAAATATTATCTCTTTTTAACTAAAAAATAGACACTTGAAATTAATAATTATTTTTTTAATATTATAAAATTAAAAAGGGAAAATATGAAAAATATATACAATTCTTCTAATATTAAAATTTTAAGAGGATTAGATGCTGTTCGCAAGAGACCAGGTATGTATATTGGAGACACAGATGATGGCAGTGGATTACATCATATGGTTTTTGAAATTGTAGATAATTCTATTGACGAAGCACTATCAGGATATTGTAAGGAAATCATAGTAACAATACATTCAGATAATTCAGTTTCTGTAAAAGATAATGGAAGAGGTATTCCTACTGATATTCATCCAGAAGAAAATATCTCAGCCGCAGAAGTGATTATGACCGTATTACATGCAGGAGGTAAATTTGATAATTCTTCTTATAAAATATCAGGAGGATTGCATGGAGTAGGAATTTCTGTTGTTAATGCGTTATCAGAAAAATTAGAACTAAAAATTTACAAAGATAAAAAAAAATATCAACAAATATATAAAAATGGAAAACCACAAAACCCTCTTTCTATTATTGGAAAGAGTAATATGACAGGTACTTATATAAGATTCTGGCCCAGTTATAAAACGTTTAAAAACAATACAACATTCCAATACGAAATACTATCTAAACGGTTACGTGAACTATCTTTTCTAAATTCTAATATCGCAATTTATTTATATGATAATAGAACTAATATAAAAAATCACTATCATTATAAAGGTGGTATAAAAGCATTTATTAAATTTTTAAACACAAAAAAAACACCAATTCATTCACATATATTTTATTTTCAGTCTATAAAAGAGGAAATAGAATTAGAAATTGCTATGCAATGGAGTGATTCACATCAAGAAAATATATTATGTTTTACTAATAATATACCACAAAAAGATGGAGGAACACATTTATCTGGTTTTCGTTCTGGTATGACACGAACATTAAATTTACATATAGAAAGAGAAGGATACAATAAAAAAAATAAAATTTCTATTACAGGAGAAGACGTAAGAGAAGGATTAACAGCTATAATATCAGTAAAAATAGCTGATCCAAAGTTTTCATCTCAAACAAAAGATAAATTAGTATCTTCTGAGGTCAGATCAACGATAGAGTCTTTAATTAATGAAAATCTTATTGAATTTCTTTTAGAAAACCCTAACGACGCAAAATCTATCATTCAAAAAATAATTAATGCTACAAAAATAAGAGAGGCTGCTAGACGAGCTAGAGAAATAAATAAAAAAAAGGGAATGTTAGATTTAGGAGCTTTACCAGGAAAATTATCTGATTGCCAAGAAAATGATCCTAAACTTTCAGAAATTTATCTAGTAGAAGGTGATTCAGCAGGAGGATCAGCTAAACAAGGAAGAAATCGAAAATATCAAGCTATTCTTCCATTAAAGGGGAAAATATTAAATGTAGAAAAATCAAAATTTGATAAAATGATTTTATCACAAGAAATTTCTTCTCTTATTACAGCATTAGGATGCGGTATTGGTATAAATGAATATAATTTAGAGAAACTAAGATATAATTATATTATAATAATGACTGATGCAGACGTAGACGGTGCACATATTCGCACACTTCTTTTGACTTTTTTTTATCGTCAACTACCTGAATTAATTGAAAAAGGATACGTTTACATTGCACAACCTCCTTTATATAAAGTCAAAAAAGGAAAAAAAGAAAAATATATTAAAAACGATGATGAAATGAATCAATATCAAATTAAAATTGCTCTAAAAGATATTATTTTAAAAAAAAATAATATCAATATAGATGAAAATATTACAAAATTTAAAAAAATTATCTCTCAATATAATTTTCTTCAAAAAAAAATAAAAAACAATAAACATTATTTTCCTAAAAAAATATTTAATGAATTGATTTATCATCCACGTCTATACGATTTAAAGAATATAAAAACAGTCGAAATATGGGCAAAAACATTAGTCGAAAAACTAAATAAAAAAAATAATAATAATTATTATTCAAAAGAAATTAGAGAAAACACAAAAAAAAACATTTTTGAACCAAGTATAAAAATATCTAAATATTCATACCATATAAAATATGACTTGACAGAAGAATTCCTAAAAAGCAAAGAGTATTTTTTAATTACTGATTTAGGTGAACAATTTAAAAAACTTTTTTCAAATAAAGTATTTATAGAAAAATCAGGTTGTATTTACGAAATAGATAATATTAAAAACACACTAGAATGGCTAATTAAACAATCTAAACGTGGTTTATTTATACAAAGATATAAAGGATTAGGAGAAATGAATCCAGAACAATTATGGAATACAACAATGAACCCTGAAACTAGAAATATGTTACAAGTAACGATTAAAGATGCTATTTCTGCAAATAATTTATTTAATACCCTTATGGGAGATGCAGTAGAACCTAGAAGACAATTTATACAAAAAAATGCTTTAAAAGCCGAAAACATTGATGTTTAAAAAAAATAAATAAAAACCTTTAACAATATTTGCGGCAGGGGAAAAACCAGCCGCTTAAATTATTTTTCATTTAAATTTATCCATCATTTCAAGAACACGTAATTTTGCAATTTCTTTAGAAATTTCTAATAAAATATCATTTTTTTTTGTTTTTATATTTTCGTTTTTAATATCTTCTTGAGCTTTTCTTTTTGCTTTTAAAATATTTTTTCGATTTAAATCAATAGCACGAATTGCAATATCTGCTAAAACAGATACAGTGTGAGGTTGAACTTCTAATATGCCCCCAGATATATAAATACATTCTTCTTGTTTATCTTTATGAAAAATATATATCATACCAGGTTTAATAATACTTAATAATTGAACGTGTCCTGGATAAATACCTAGTTCTCCTTCACTTCCGGATACTCGTATTTTTTTTACTTCTCCAGAAAATATACGTTTTTTAACACTTACTACATCCAAATAAAAACTCATAAATACATCCTAAATATTATAACATTTTCGTTTTTTCTATGACTTCTTCAATAGAACCTACCATATAAAATGCTTGCTCTGGAAAAGAATCAAATTCACCTTCTATGATACCTTTAAAAGCTCGAATATTGTCTTTTAATGAAACATATTTGCCAGGAACTCCAGTAAAAACCTCAGCTACAAAAAAAGGTTGAGATAAAAATCTTTGAATTTTACGAGCTCTTGAAACTAACAATTTATCTTTTTCTGAAAGTTCATCCATACCTAAAATGGCAATAATATCTTTTAATTCCTGATATCTTTGTAATATTGATTGAACACCTAATGCAGTTTGATAATGTTCTTCACCTACTATATAAGGATCTAGTTGACGACTAGTTGAATTCAAAGGATCAACTGCAGGATAAATTCCTAATGATGCTATTTGACGACTTAATGTGACTGTAGAATCTAAATGAGCAAATGTTGTTGCAGGTGAAGGGTCTGTTAAATCATCAGCAGGAACATATACAGCTTGAACTGAAGTAATTGAACCTTTTTTTGTTGAGGTAATCCTTTCTTGCAATAAACCCATTTCTTCAGCTAAAGTTGGTTGATAACCCACTGCAGAAGGCATACGTCCTAATAACGCAGAAACCTCAGTACCTGCTAATGTATAACGATATATATTATCAATGAAAAGTAAAACATCTTTCCCTTCATCACGAAATTTTTCTGCAATAGTAAGACCTGTAAATGCAACTCGTAATCTATTTCCTGGTGGTTCATTCATTTGTCCATAAACAAGAGAAACTTTATCTAAAACTTTAGAATCATTCATTTCATGATAAAAGTCATTTCCTTCACGAGTTCGTTCTCCTACTCCAGTAAAAACTGAATATCCAGAATGTTCTGTTGCAATATTACGAATTAGTTCCATCATATTTACAGTTTTACCTACACCTGCACCTCCGAATAAACCAACTTTGCCGCCTTTAGAAAAAGGACAAATCAAATCAATAACTTTTATGCCAGTTTCTAATATCTCTTGAGAACTAGATTGGTCTATATAATTTGGAGGAGAACGATGAATTTCCCAATATTCAATATTACTATTATCTTTACTTTTCAATATACCTTTATTATCTATTGTTTCACCTAATACATTTAGTATACGACCTAATGTAACTTCTCCTACTGGTACTTTTATATAATGACCCAAATCATTAACAATTAAACCTCTTTTTAAACCATCAGAAGAACCCATAGCAATAGTTCTAACAACACCTGAGCCTAATTGCTGTTGTACTTCTAAAATCAATCTAGACTGTTTATTTTTTACTTCTAAGGCATTATATATTTTAGGTACTGAATCTTGATTAAATTCTACGTCAACTACAGCACCAATAATTTGGATAATTTTTCCTATAGCCATTATATATTTAGACCTCTAACTAATTTTAATTAGTTGAAACTGCTGATGCACCTGCAACAATTTCATTTAATTCTTGAGTAATGTTGGCTTGACGGACTTTATTATACAATAACTGTAATTCTTTAATACGATTACTGCTATTATCAGTTGCTGTTTTCATGGCCATCATACGAGCAGCTTGTTCACTTGCTATATTTTCTAATATACTTTGATACACTTCAGATTCAACATATCTTTTAAATAATACGTCTAAAATTAACTTAGATTCTGGTTCATATAAATAATCCCATTTTTTAGTGTTAATAATTTGAACTGTTTTTTTAGGAAGTGGAAGTAATTGGTTAAATTTAGGACATTGCGACATTTTATTACGAAATTCATTATAAGCAATAAAAATTTTGTCAATTCGTCTAAATTGATATTCTTCTACAATAATATTTACAGAATTAATTAACGTTAGTAAATTAGGTTTTTCTCCTAAATTAGCTATTTTTGATAAAATGTTACTTCCACATAATTTAAAAACAGAAAAACTTTTTAAACCGAATAAAATCAAATCACATGGAATATTCATTTCAGTAAATTTTTGAATTTTAAATAATACTTGTTTAAATAAATTACTATTCAAACTTCCACATAATCCTCTATCAGTAGATACTATAATTATTCCAATACGTTTAGTTTCTCTGTTCTCTAAATAACTATGTTTATACTCTAAATTTCCTTGTACTACATGTTCAATAACTTTTCTGATAATCTCAGAATATGGTCGACCAAAATGCATTCTTTCTTCAGTTTTTCTCATTTTTGATACAGCTACCATTTCCATAGCTTTGGTTATTTTTTTTGTATTAACTACACTGATTATTTTATTTTTTATTTCTTTTATACTTGTCACTATTTTCTCTTTTTAACTCATTAAAGATTTTAATTTAAAACCGAGTTTTTTTAAAATTACTAATTAATTTTATTAATTTTTTTTCAATAATAGAATTAAAATCACTTTCTTTGTTGATTATGTCCATTAAATCAGAATAATAATTATTAGCATAAAGTAATATTTCTTTTTCAAACTTTGAAATGTCATTTACGGAAACATCATCAAGAAAATTATTTTCTGCAACAAAAAGTATAAGACTTTGTTCAGCTACAGACATCGGTGAATATTGTTTTTGTTTTAATAGTTCTGTAATTTTTTGACCATAATTTAATTGTTTTCGAGTTACATCGTCTAAATCAGATGCGAATTGTGCAAATGCTGCAAGTTCTTGATATTGAGCTAATGCCGTACGAATACCAGCAGATAATTTTTTAATAATTTTACTTTGTGCTGCACTACCTACACGAGAAACAGATATACCAGGATTTACAGCAGGACGAATCCCTGAATTAAATAAATTTGATTCTAAAAATATTTGACCATCTGTTATAGAAATAACATTAGTAGGAACAAACGCAGAAACATCTCCAGATTGTGTTTCAATAATAGGTAAAGCGGTAATTGAACCAGTTTTTTCAATCATTTTATTATTCGTGATTCTTTGTATATATTCGACAGAAACACGAGCCGCTCTTTCTAAGAGACGAGAATGAAGATAAAATATATCTCCTGGAAAAGCTTCTCTACCTGGTGGTCTACGTAATAATAGAGAGATTTGACGATAAGCTACTGCATGTTTTGAAAGATCATCATAAACAATTAGTGCATCATTACCTTTGTTACGAAAATATTCTGCCATTGCACAACCAGAATAAGGCGCTAAATATTGTAAAGAAGGTGCTTCTGAAGCTGATGCTACTACAATAATTGTATTAAATAAGGCATTATTTTCTTCTAATTTTTTCACTACGTTAATAATAGTAGAAAGTTTTTGACCAATAGCAACATAGATACATTTTACACCTAATTTTTTTTGATTAATAATAGTATCTACTGCAAGTGCAGTTTTACCTGTTTGTCTATCACCAATAATTAACTCACGCTGTCCTTTTCCTATAGGAACTATTGAATCAATAACTTTATAACCTGTTTGTATAGGTTGATCAATTGATTGACGTTCAATTACTCCAGGTGCATCTGTTTCAACTGGTAAAAAACCATCATTTTTTATAAATTTTTTACCATCGATGGGAGATCCTAATGCATCAACTACTCGACCTAATAAATTAAAACCAACTGGTACTTCTAGAATTTTTCCTGTACATCGAACTTTAGTACCTTCAGTAATATGAATATAGGGTCCCATTACTACTGCACCTACCGTATCTCTTTCTATATTTAATGCAATAGCATATTCATTATCCGGCAATAAAATCATTTCACCTAACATAATATTAGAAAGACCATTAATCTTAATAATACCATCACTAACAGAAATAATAGTACCTTCATTATATGATTGATTAAATATTTCAAATTGAGCTATTCTTTCTTTAATTAATTTACTAATTTCTGTAGAATTTAATTGCATTTATTATTGTTCTCTTAAAAATTTAAAGCATTAAATAATTGTTTAAGATGATTTTGAACAGATAAATCAAAAATTGTGTCATTTATCTTAATAACAATACCATCTAATAGAAAATGATCGACTTTATATATAAATTTAATTTTTTTCAAACATACATTTTCTAATGCTTTTTGTATTTTAATAATTTGTTTTTGTTCTAAAGAATATGCACTTTTTAATTCAACAATTAAAATATTTTTGTAATTAGCTTCTAATTCTAAAAATTGTTCTAATATATTATTTAGTATATTAAAGCGTTGATTTTCAGATAATAATCTTATTAAATTCTTTGCCTCATCATCAATTAAATTACCACTAATTTCAATAAATACTAATGATAAATATTTAGGAGAAAGTGATCCAGACAATAATTTTTTAATTTTTGGATAAGAAGCAATTCCATCAATTAAAATTAACATTTCTTTCCATTTTTGAATTGAATTACTGGAAACTGCAATTTCAAAAATCGCTTTAGCATACGGTCTAGAAATAGTATCTACTACTGACATTAATTTTTTACCTTTGATAAAGATATAATTAATTCATCTAATAAATTTTTTTTATTGTCTTTTCGAATGTTCTTTTTGATAATTTTTTCCGCCATAGAAATAGATAAATTTACAATTTCTTTATGTAAATTTTTACGTGCATTTGTAATCTTAACTTCGATTTCTGATTCAGTATTTAAAAGAACTTTTTTACTTTCTACTAAAGCTTCATTTCTAGCCTGTTCTAAAATCAATAATTTTTGTTTATTAGCGTCATTTACAATAAGCGATGCTTTATTTTTTGCATCTTCAATCTTTTTTTGTATTTCATTTTCAATAATTAATAATTTTTCTTGAGCTTTTTTAGAAAGAGCTAATGATTCTTTTATTTGCTTTTGTCTAGTTTCAATAGCTAAAATAATAGGAGGCCAGATATATTTCATACAAAACCAAACAAAAAAAACAAATGAAATTGCCTGTCCTAAAATTGTCGCATTAAGATTCACAATAATACACCTTATATATTAAAATCAAAATTAATCTTTACGTTAACAAAAAAACGTAAAGATTTTTTATAATTTTATTTTATAATTCAAAAATACGTTTATTCTTTAAATAATGAAAAAAAATTATGAAATAGCAAAAAGCATATAAAGACCCAAACCTACAGCAATCATTGGAATAGCATCAACTAAACCCATAACAACAAAAAACTGTGTTCTTAGCAAAGGTACTAAATCAGGTTGTCTAGCTGCTCCTTCTAAAAATTTACTACCTAAAATTCCAATACCAATGGCTGCTCCAATTGAAGCTAATCCAACCATTATAGCTACTGCAATATAAAGCATCTCAATATTTACATGTCCCATTATAAACTCCAATTTTTAATAAAGTAACAAAACAATATATAGATTTTAATTTTCATGAGATTGAGAGGCCATTGACAAATAAACAATAGTCAATACCATAAAAATAAAAGCCTGTAATGTAATTATTAAAATATGAAAAATAGCCCATGGTACGTTTAAAAAACATTGTGACCACCATGGAAGTAAACCTGCAATCAAAATAAAAATCATTTCTCCTGCATACATATTCCCAAAAAGCCGCAATCCCAAAGAAATCGGTTTAGATAATAAAGAAACAAATTCTAATATAAAATTAAAAATAAAAAATACAGGATGATTAAAAGGTTGTAAAGTTAGTTCCTTCAAAAAACCGCTAAACCCTTTTATTTTTATAGAATAAAATAAAATTAAAACAAAAACACCTAATGACATTGATAATGTAATATTTATATCAGCAGAGGGTACAATTCGCATGGCTGGTAAATCAAATACTTTTTTTGAAATAAAAGGCAAAAAATCAATTGGAACTAAATCCATAAGATTCATTAAAAACACCCAAATAAAAATTGTTAATGACAAAGGTGCAATAAGAGAATTATTACCCTGAAACATACTCTTTACATTAGAACTAATAAAATCAAAAATCAATTCAATAAAAGCTTGTAACTTACCTGGAACACCTATAGTAATTTTTTTCCCTATTAAATAAAAAAGACCTAAAAAAAAACTTCCTAAAACAAGAGAAAAAAATATTGAATCAATATTTAAAATCCAATAATGAGGCGAAATTTCTCCTGGTTCAACAATTTTAAAACTAGATAAATCTATCTGTAAATGATTTAAATGATGACTAATATATTTTTGAGGATTAGATATTTTTTCTAAAACCATAGCGTATTCTCATTTTTTTATAATTTTAAAAAAAACTGTACAAAAAAACCATTTAGAAAATTTTTATCAAACATTATCGTTTAGTAATAAAAAAATTAAAATATAATTTATAAAAATTTAATTAATTTAAATTAAAAATCAAAAAAATAATAAAATCTCTTCATAAAAAAATATTATGTATTTTAAATTGACTAAAATCAAACTTTAATTTTTATAAATTATAAAAAATTAATTAAATTATAAAGTGAATAATCATATACTACAAAAAATTTTTATAGGATTCTTTTTTTAAATAAATTAATAATATTGATATAGCGGCTGGTGTAATACCAGAAATTCTTGAAGCTTGACCGATAGAAACAGGTTTATAATCATTCAATTTTTTTACTACTTCAGAAGATAATCCTTTGATTTTATTATAATCACAATTAGGTGATAAAAAAGTTTTTTCATTTTTTATATGTCGATTAATTTCTTCGAGTTGTCGTTTAATATAACCTTCATATTTGACTGTATTTTCTATTTGCTCAATAGCTTGTAAATCAGAAATTCCTTCTTTAAATTCCTCTAAAAAATATAAATCTTTATATCTAATTTCTGGTCGTTTTAATAGTTCAATTATACTAATCTTTTGGTTTAAATTAATATTGTAAAATTTCTTTAAAAAATCAATATCAGATGATTTAAGATTTATTTTGATATTTTCCAAACGATCAGTTTCCATTTCTATATTCGATAATTTTTCATTATAACGATTCCATCTTAAATCATTTACTAAACCAAATTTTCGACCAATCTCAGTCAAACGTAAATCAGCATTATCTTCTCTTAAAATCAGTCTATATTCAGCTCGCGAAGTAAACATTCGATATGGTTCTTCTGTACCTTTTGTAGTAAGATCATCTATCAGCACACCTAAATAAGCTTGATCACGTCTAGGAAACCAACTTTCAGCATCTATTGAATGTAATCCAGCATTTAAACCAGCTAACAATCCTTGTGAAGCAGCTTCTTCATAACCTGTCGTCCCATTAATTTGACCAGCAAAAAAAAGTCCTTTAATCAACTTACTTTCTAAAGTAAGATTTAAATCTTTTGGATCAAAAAAATCATATTCAATTGCATACCCCGGAGTAATAATTTTAGATTTTTCTAAACCTTTTATAGAAGTTAATATTTGTTTTTGAACGTCTAATGGAAAACTCATTGAAAGTCCATTAGGATATATTTTAAGACTAGATAATCCTTCTGGTTCTAAAAAAATTTGATGCGATTTCTTATCAGGAAATCGAACAACTTTATCTTCAATAGAAGGACAATATCGAGGTCCTAAACCTTTTATAATCCCCTTATATATCGGACTCTTATCTAAGTTATTACGTATAATTGTATGTGTTTTTTCATTCGTGTGTGTAAGATAACAAGGTATTTGACGAGGATGATTTGAAACATCTCCTATAAATGAAAAAACGGGAATAGGATCATCACTGTGTTGCACAAATAAATCTTTAAAATTAACAGTTTTAATATCAATACGAGGTGGGGTTCCAGTTTTTAATCTATTAACACGTAAAGATAATTCTCTTAAACGAGTAGATAAATCTATAGATGATTTGTCTCCTATTCTACCAGCAGAATAACTAGTCAAACCTACATGTATCCTACCACCTAAAAAAGTTCCTGTTGCTAATACAACCGATCGTGAAAAAAATTTATTTTCATTTTTTGTTAACACACCCACTACAGTATAATTTTTAAAAATTAAATCTTTTACTTCCTCTTCTAAAATCAATAAATTAGATTGTTTTTTTAACATCTGTTTTATAGTTTTATGGTAAAGCAATCTATCGGCTTGAGCCCTAGTAGATCTTACAGCAGGACCTTTTGTAGAATTTAAAATTCTAAATTGAATACCTGAGTGATCAATAGCTTCAGCCATTATACCGCCTAATGCATCTATCTCTTTTACTAAATGACTTTTGCCTATTCCACCTATTGCTGGATTACATGATAAAACACCTAAATCTGTAATTTTTTGAGTTAATAATAATGTTTTACAACCCATTCTTGAGGATGCCATAGCCGCTTCAGTACCAGCATGTCCTGCACCAATAACAATTACATCAAAATTTTTTAAATTCAACATGCAAAAAAACCTTTTAAAACAATTAAATTATTTCATACAGTATTAATATGTTGTTTAAGATAACACATTTTAATATTAAACATAAGACAGTAAAGATAAAAGATGTTTTTATATTCTTTTAGAATTTAATTAGAATTTTATTTTAATATAAAGAAATAATGATAATTATTATTATTATTATTAGTAAAGAGAAAATCTGTGGATAAGTAGTCTGTAGTATTGATAATACAAGAAGTTATTAAATTAATTAACTGTGTACAATTAGTGATTTTCATACGAATAACTTTTTTTATATGTTATAATTTTAAGCTAAATTAAAAGAATTTTCTTAATTACAACAGTTCTTATTGCATTCATGAGAAAAATATCAAAAAAAGTTTAAAAAAAA